>NZ_JBHUWD010000005.1:0-133204 GCF_042670205.1 Luteimicrobium sp. NPDC057192
GATACCGACCCGGGCTCGGTATCTCGGCCGGATCTCGGTATCTCGCGGGGAAGGGCGGGTGGGGTCCGTGGCGACGTCGGCGGGAACTGCCGCGGGGCGGGAGCAGGTGGTGTCGTGGCCTGGGGCACCGGCCCACGGTCCCGCACCCCGCCCGCGCGCCGGGCGCGGCGGTGCACCCGCGGTGCGTGACGTCGTCGGGCGGGCGGCTGGGGGTGGGCCTCGGCCCGCGTCAGCCGGGGAAGGCGGCCGCCTCGACGCCCGTCGCGACGGACAGCCAGGTCGCTCCGGTGGCCCGGCGTCCGAAGAGCTCGTGAGCCGTCGTCACCGCGTACAACGACGACTCGCCCCGGCCCGACGCGATCGACTCGACGTCCGAGACGGACGAGAGCGACCGCGCGTAGTCGGCGACCGGCACGACGTTGACCGTCGGGCTCGTCGCGGTCCCCGCCCGGCCGAGCACCGCGAGGTCGTCCTCGTCGACCCACACGACCTGGCGCGCGTCGGTCAGCGTCGCGCCGACCGTGACCGGGTCGGACAGCCGGACCGGCGCACCCGCCCCGCTGCGGACGACCCCGGCGAGATCCACCTGGACGCCCGTGGCGCCCTCGGTCACGAGCGCGACGCGCGCGCCGTCGCGCGAGACCTGGACGGACCGAACCGTGCGGCCCTGCAGCCACGTCACCGCGAGCCGGACGTGCCGCCCGTCGCGGTCGAACAGCTCGAGGTGCCCGTCCTCGCCGCGGGCCGACCAGATCCAGCGGAAGCGGTCGACCGAGGGGCTCGCCAGCGCGTCGCCGGTCAGGAGCGTCCGACGGGCCTCGCCCGTGACCTGGACGAGCTGCGACGCCCCGACCCGGACGACCGCCGGGTTCCCGTTCGTCCCGACCGCGAGCGCCGTCACACCCGCGGGGGTGGAGACGGTGCCGTTCACGACCTCCTGCTTGCCGGTCGCCGACTGCAGCAGGCGCACCCGGTCGCCCGTGACGACGTACGGGTCGTCGCCCGGCGACGGGTCGCGCGACAGGCTCGCCGGACCGGTGACCTTCAGGGGGCTCCCCGCGACCTCCAGGCGCACGGACCGCACCTGCGGGAACTGGGTGAGGACCGCCGTGAGCTGCTGGAGCAGCACGGCCCGGTCGGTGCCGGACGCGGTGAGCGCCGGCGCCGTCAGGTCGACGGTCGCGACGCCGTCCTCGTCGACGGCGACCGCGTCGACGCTCAGCGTCGTGCCCTCGGGCACCACGGAGTCGACCGAGTCGCGCAGCCACGCCACCGGACCCTGGAGCACGGCCTGCACGGACTGCGTCTGGGCGGTGCGCTGCGGGAACCACCGCACGTCGGGGACGAGGACCTGGTGGTCCGTCGTCGGGAAGTAGACGCTCACCGACCGGTACACGTACTCGAAGTTCGCCGCGGACATCTCGATACCGTCGTCGAGCTCGGTGATCCGCCACTGGCCGTCCTGGTCGGCCTCGAGCGTGAACGTGAGGTCCTTGGTGCGGTTCGGCGCCTCCTGCTGGAACTCCCCGTCCGACGCGACGGTCGCGAGCGAGGCGAGCCCGCCGTGCACGACGGTGCGCGCGCCCGGCGTCGGCGTCGGGGCGGCGGCCTTGCGGGCGCTCGCGGGCGTGGCCTGCGCGGCCGTCCGGACGGTGAGCGTCGGCTCGCCCGAGAAGACCGTCACCGAGTCCCACGGGTCCCAGCCGGTGGCGTCGGGCGCGAGGAACTCCTTCGCGACGGTGAAGTCGTCGCCGACGCCGGCCGCCTGCGCGTCGATGAACCCGCGGACGATCTCCAGCGGCGACGCGCCCTCCTGCGGGGAGTCGGGCGTGCCGAGGTAGACCGGCCCCGGTCCCGGGACCGCGGTGGTGCCGGCGTGGACGCCGCCCGTGACGGGCAGCGACGAGCACGCCGCGAGGACGGCCACGACGGTGGCCGCGAGCAGCGCCGCGCCGCGGCGGCTCCACGTGGCGCGCCGGGACGACGGCGCAGGTGTGGGTCCGGATCTCACGGGACCTCCTCGCCGTCGGTGCCGAGCACGTCGCGGTGGGCCCCGACCGTGAGGTCGGGCAGCGACGACGGGCCGCTGGTCTCGCGCCGGTCCGCCCCGGTCGCGGTGCCGAGCTCGACGTGCGCCTGCGCGGGCCAGGAACGCGGCACGTCGCTCGACGGCGCGAGCGGCAGCGGGGAGCCGACGAGCTGGATCCCGGCCCGGCGCGGCAGCGTGAGCCGGAACGCGGCGCCGCGCGCCGGGCGGCCCCACACCTCGAGCCACCCGCCGTGCAGGTGCGCGTCCTCGAGGGCGATCGCGAGGCCCAGCCCGGTGCCGCCCGTCGTGCGGGCGCGCGCCGGGTCGGCCCGCCAGAACCGGTCGAACACGTGCTCGCTCTCCCGTTCCGTGAGCCCCACGCCGAAGTCGCGGACGACCACGGCCACGGCGTCGTCGTCGCCGCCCACGTTGATCTCCACGGGCCGGCCCTCGGCGTGCTCGATCGCGTTCACCACGAGGTTGCGCAGCACGCGCTCGATCCGGCGCGGGTCCAGGTCGGCGACGACCGGGTCGGGCGGGAGCTGGACCGAGACCCAGACGTCCTTGCGCTCGGCGAGCGTCAGGACGTTCTCGACGACGCCGTCCACGATCTTCGACAGGTTCGCCCGCTCGGCCTCCAGCCCGACGGCGCCGGCGTCGAACCGGGAGATCTCGAGCAGGTCGGCGAGCAGCTCCTCGAACCGGTCGACCTGGGCACGCAGCAGCTCCGCGGACCGGCGCGCGGCCGGCGAGAAGTCCTCGCTCGACTCGTGCAGGACGTCGCCGGCCATCCGGATGGTCGTGAGCGGCGTGCGCAGCTCGTGGGACACGTCCGAGACGAACCGCCGCTGCAGCGTCGAGAGCTCCTCCCACCGCGCGATCTGGACCTGGAGAGACTCGGCCATCCCGTTGAACGCGCGGCCCAGCGTCGCCATCTCGTCGGTGCCGCGCACAGCGAGGCGCTCGTCGAGGTGACCGTCGGCGAGGCGGCCGGCCACCCGCGCCGCGTTGCGCACGGGCGCCACGACCTGGCGCGTCACGAGGAAGGTCGAGATGCCGACCAGGCCCAGGAGCACGACCGCCCCGATCACGAGGACACCCTGGATGAACCGGAGCGTGTCCTCGTCGTCCTGCATGGAGTACAGGTAGTAGAGCTCGAAGGTCCCGACGATCGGCACCTGGACCGTCGACCCCACGACGACGCCCGGTTCGACCGAGCCGTCGGCCTGCGGGATCCCCACCGACTGCCAGTACTGACCGCTGCCCTGCTCCACCTCGTTGCGCAGGTCGGACGAGATCAGCGGCAGGTAGCTCGCCGCGGACATCGCGTCGGTGACCGAACCGGCCGTCGTCGAGCCGGCGGGCTTGAGGAGGAACACGTCGCGGTTGCCCGAACCGCCGGTCTGCAGGCGCAGGACGGTGTCGTTGAGGAGCTGCTGCACCTCGGTCGAGTCCTTCGCGGACGCCGACGTGAACGTCGACTGCGTCTCCTGCGTCGACCGCTGCGACTCGAGCAGCACCTGGTCGACCCGCCGCTCGAACAGACCGTCCCGGACCGACTGCGAGAGGTAGGCGCCCAGCGTGAGGATGGCGAGGAAGCCGATGACGAGGGCCGTCGTGACGACCCGCACCTGGAGCGACGCCCGCCAGCCCTCGACGACGCGCCGGGGCAGCGCGAGGCACCAGCGCGAGACGCGGCGCCACGCCAGGCGCGCCCGCACCCCGAGCCCGCGGCTCGACCGTCGCCCCGCTACCACCCGCACCGTCCTCGTCCTCGCGTCCCGACCCTTCTCCCCGACCGACAGCACCCCCGACGGGCTCAGCCCTGCGTCGTCGCCCCGGCCTTGTACCCGACGCCGCGCACGGTCAGGACGATCTCCGGGTTCTCCGGGTCGTGCTCGACCTTGGACCGCAGGCGCTGGACGTGGACGTTGACGAGCCGCGTGTCCGCGGCGTGCCGGTAGCCCCAGACCTTCTCCAGGAGGACCTCGCGGCTGAACACCTGCCACGGCTTGCGCGCGAGCGCGACGAGCAGGTCGAACTCGAGGGGCGTGAGCGCGATCGCCGCGCCGTCCCGCGTGACCCGGTGTCCCGTGACGTCGATCTCGACGTCCGCGACCTTGAGGACCTCGGGCATCGGGTCCTCGCTGCGGCGCAGGCGCGCCCGGATCCGCGCCACGAGCTCCTTGGGCTTGAACGGCTTGGAGATGTAGTCGTCGGCGCCCGACTCGAGGCCCGTCACGACGTCCACCGTGTCGCTCTTGGCCGTCAGCATGATGATGGGCGTGCCCGACTCGGCCCGGATCTCACGGCACACCTCCGTGCCGTCCTTGCCGGGCAGCATGAGGTCGAGCAGCACGAGGTCCGGCTGCGACGCACGGAACACGCCCAGCGCGGCGTCGCCGTCGGCGCAGAACACGGGTTCGAAACCCTCGGACTTCAGCACGATGCCGATCATCTCGGCGAGGGCGGTGTCGTCGTCGACCACCAGCACACGAGCTCTCATGCCCGAAGTCTGTCATGAGCCGCCGACCCCCGGGGGCAGGCACGACGGCGCTGCCGCGGCCCTTCCGGCGCGGCACGGCCGGGCGGCGCGGGACGCCGTGGGGGCGAACGGCTAGGGTTGCCGCACGCAGGGCAGGCGGCGTGCCGCACCACCTGCGCCGCGGCGCAGCGCCGGACCGTCGGCACGGTCCGCGCGGCCGGACCCGACGACGCGACCCGAGGACCGATGAGCACACCCGACAGCGGGCCCGAGCAGCCCACCGGCGACGAGCGCCCGGCGCCCCCGCCGCAGCCCCGGTACGGGCAGTACGCGCCCGGGTACGGGCCCGCTGGTGCGACGCCGCCGGGTCAGCCGGCGCCCGGTCAGCCGGGCGCGGGCCAGCCCGCCCCCGGCCAGTACGGGCCGCCGGGCTACGGGCAGCCTGCGGCGGGGCAGCCCGGCTACGGCCAGCCGTCCTCCGGGCAGCCTCGGTACGGGCAATACGGCGCCGGCTACGGCCAGCAGACGTACGGGCAGCCGACCTACGGGCCGCCCGGGTACGGGCCGCCCGGGGCGCCGCCGCTCGCGCCCGCGGACCAGCGCCCGGGGATCGTCCCGCTGCGCCCGCTCGGGCTCGGCGACGTGTACGACGGCGCGTTCCGCGCGATCCGCCACAACCCCAAGGTCGTCCTCGGGCTGCCGGCGCTGCTGTCCGTCTTCTCGGCGACCGTGTCCGCCGTCGCCGCGTGGCTCGCGCTGGGCCAGCTGTCGTGGCTGTACGACGTCCTCGACGACGTCAGCACCGGACGGACGACGTCGGTCGAGGACCCGTCGGCGTCGACCGTGTGGGGGCTGGGGCTGCTGTTCCTCGCGGCGGTCGTGGTGCAGGTCGTCGTGAGCGTCCTCGCGAACGGGCTGGTCATCTCGAGCGTCGGTCGCTCGGTGCTCGGCCGGGTCGCCACGCCGGGCGAGGTGTGGACCGCCGTGCGCGGTCGCCGCCTGGGCGGTCTCGTGGTGCTGTCGCTGTTCACGTCGGCCATCCCTGTCGCCGCCCTGGCCGTCTGGCTCGTGCTCCTCGTCCTGATCGCGCAGGCGTCCACGGGCGCGGCGGTCGCGTTCGGGGTGGTCGGGTTCCTCGCGCTCCTCGTGGGCCTCGTCTGGTTCTGGGTGCACGTCGTGTTCGCGGCGCCCGCCTACGTGCTCGAGCGCGTCGGACCGCGCCAGGCGATCGGGCGCGCGTGGGCCCTGGTGCGCGGGTCGTTCTGGCGCGTCTTCGGGATCGTGGTGCTGACGCTCGTCATCACCTACCTGATGTCGTACATCGTGCAGATCCCGTTCAGCATCCTCGCGTCGGTCGTCGGGCTCGGCACCGCGTCCTCGGACTCGCTGTCCGGCGGCGCGCTCGTGGCCTACCTCGTCGGTTCGGGCGTCGGCGCGCTGGTCGCGAGCACGCTCGCGACGGCGTTCCTCGGCAGCGTCGTCGCGCTCCTCTACATCGACCAGCGGATGCGGCGCGAGGGCCTCGACGTCGCGCTCGCCGCCGCGGCCGCGGCACCCGGCCCGACCGACCCCGGCCAGCCCCCGGCCTCGACCCCGCCGCCCACGCAGCCGGGGATGTGGGACGGCTCGGGCGGCCCGACGCCGCCGGGGTCCTCGGGGCTGTGACCGCCGTCGGCCTGCTCGTGCGCGCGTCCGGGGTGCGGCTCGACGGGCCGCCCGTGACCCCGGACGGCCCGACGGCGCAGCGCTGGGCGGTCGACGAGCTGTCCCGGCCCGAGTACCACCAGCGCGAGTCGCTCCTGGTCCGCTTCCTGCACTGGCTCGGTGAGCTGTTCGACGGCGCCCCGACGCTCGGGATGCCACCCGGGTGGGCGGCGGTCGTCGTCGTGGCGGTGGTGCTCGCCGTCGTGGGCGGCGCCCTGGTGATCGCGGGCCCGGTGCGCCGCACCCGGCGCGTGCGCACCGCTCGCCCGGTCTTCGACGACGCCGCCCGGTCCGCGGCGGAGCTGCGCGCGCTCGCCGACGAGGCCGCCGCCCGCGGGGCCTGGGACGAGGCCGTCGTCGAGCGCTTCCGGGCGCTCGTCCGTGGGCTCGAGGAGCGGGTCGTCCTCGCCGAGGTGCCGGGTCGCACCGCCGACGAGGCGGCGCGCGACGCGTCCGGGGCGTTCGACGACGACCTCGCCCCGGGCCTCGAGTCCGCGGCCCGCACGTTCGACGACGTCCGCTACGGCGGCCGCCACGCCGGCCCCGACGACGACGCCGCCCTCCGGCGCCTCGACGAGGCGCTCCGGGCGCGCGCACCCCGCCGCGCCGACGTCCCCGTGGGGGCGGACGCATGAGCGCGGGCCGGCCCGGCACGACCGCCGCTCCCCCGGTACCGGCGTCGACCGACCCGTTCGGGGCGCCCGTGCCGCAGCGTCACCCGGGCGGCTCCGGCCCGGTGCGCGGCGACGGCACCACCACGCGCACGAGGGCCGCCCGCCGGTGGCGCGCCGTCCGCTGGGTCGTGGCCCTGCTCCTGCTCGGCGCGTTCGTCACGCTCCTCCTGGCGCTGCTGCGGCCGCCGTCGTCGGACGTGCCCTTCGCACCCGACGCGGCCGGGCCGGACGGGAGCCGCGCCGTCGCGCAGATCCTGGGGCATCACGGCGTCCACGTGACGTACACGCGGTCGGCCGAGGACGCCGCGCGACGCGCGACCGCCAGCACGACGCTCGCGGTGCTCCCCGGCGACACGACGGGCGACGACCTCAGCGACGCCGACCTGCGGCTCCTCGCGGGGACCGACGCCGACCTCGCGATCCTCGGCCCGAGCGACGCGTCGCTGACCGCCCTCGCTCCCGAGCTGACGTGGGGCTACGGCGGTGGCTTCGTCACGACGAGCTCCGCGAGCTGCTCCGACCCGGACGCGCGCGCCGCCGGGACGATCACGAGCGCGGGCGGAGGTCTGACCGCGCTCGACCCCGGCGACCCGGGCGTCACCACCTGCTTCCCGCCCGAGGCCGCCGAGCGCGGCACGGGCTCGTACGCGGTCGTCGACGGCGCTCGCCGGGTGGCCGTGCTCGACGACCCCGCCATCGCCACGAACGCGCACCTCGCCGAGGCGGGCAACGCGGCGCTCGTCCTGCGGATGCTGGGCCGGGACGCCGAGCTCGTCTGGCTGGTCCCCGAGCGCGACCGTGCCGCCGACGCGTCCGGCACCACCGGGGTGGCCGCGCTGCTCCCGCCGGGCTCGGGCGCCGTGGCGGCCTGGCTCCTCGTGGTCGCGGCCGTCGCCGTCGTGTGGCGCGGCCGGCGGCTCGGCCCGCTCGTCCCCGAGGACCTGCCCGTCGTGGTCCGCGCCTCCGAGGCGACGCGAGGCCGCGGCCGCCTGTACCGGGCGGGCGGCTCGCGCGGCCACGCGGCCGCCGGGCTGCGGGCCGCGACCGCGTCCCGCCTCGGCACCCGCCTCGGCGTGCCCGCCGGGGCGGCCCCCGACGCGCTCGTCGACGCGGTGGTCCGCGCGACCGGGCGCCCCGCGACCGACGTCCACGGGCTGCTGTACGGCCCACCCCCGCCCGACGACGCCGCGCTGCTCACGCTCGCGCGGCACCTCGACGACCTGGAGAGCGAGGTCCGACCGTGACCGACACCCCGAACGTTCCCCCCGCGGAGCAGCCGCCCGCGCCGGCGCCGGCCGCCCCCGCAGCCCGGGCCGCCGACGCGGCGCCCGCCCCCGACCTCTCCCTCCAGCACGCCCTGGCGAGCGTGCGCACGGAGGTCGGCAAGGCCGTCGTCGGGCAGGACGCCGCCGTCTCGAGCCTGCTCGTGGCGCTGCTGTGCCAGGGCCACGTGCTCCTCGAGGGGGTCCCCGGGGTCGCCAAGACCCTGCTGGTCCGCACGCTCGCGGCGGCCCTCACGCTCGACACCAAGCGCGTCCAGTTCACGCCCGACCTCATGCCCGGCGACGTCACGGGCTCGCTCGTGTACGACGCCCGGACCGCGGCCTTCTCGTTCCGTGAGGGGCCGGTCTTCACGAACCTCCTGCTCGCGGACGAGATCAACCGCACCCCGCCGAAGACGCAGGCGTCCCTCCTCGAGGCCATGGAGGAGCGCCAGGTGTCGGTCGACGGCCAGCCGCGGCCCCTGCCCGACCCGTTCCTGGTGATCGCGACCCAGAACCCCGTCGAGTACGAGGGCACCTACCCGCTGCCCGAGGCCCAGCTCGACCGGTTCCTCCTCAAGGTCGAGCTGCCGATCCCCGAGCGGTCGGCCGAGGTCGAGGTCCTCGCCCGCCACGCCGCCGGGTTCGACCCGCGCGACCTCGCGGCCGCGGGCGTGCGCCCCGTCGCCGGAGCCGCCGAGCTGGCGCGGGCCCGGGCCGGTGTTCGGACGGTCCAGGTGGCGCCCGAGGTGCTCGGGTACGTCGTCGACGTCTGCCGCGCCACGCGCACGTCCCCGTCGCTGTCGCTCGGCGTCTCGCCCCGAGGCGCGACCGCGCTGCTCGCGACCGCGCGCGCGTGGGCGTGGCTCTCGGGCCGGGGCTACGTCACGCCCGACGACGTGAAGACCCTCGCGCACCCGACGCTGCGTCACCGCGTCCGCCTGCGGCCCGAGGCCGAGCTCGAGGGCGTGACCGCCGCGAGCGTCCTCGACTCCGTGCTGGCGTCGGTCCCGGTGCCGTGGTGAGGCTGGTCCGGGTGGGCACCGCCCGACGCCGCCCGCGGCGGCACGCGTGATCGTCACCTGGCGGGCGGTCGCGCTCGCGGGCGTGCTCACGCTCGCGGTGCTCGTCGCTCCCCACGCGGCCACCGTGCTCGTGGCCACGCTCGTCGTCGTGCTCGCCTGCGCGGTCGACGTCGCGTGGGCAGCGAGCCCGCGCGACGTGGTGATCGAGCGCGAGGTCACGCCGTCGGCGGTGCGGCTCGGCGGGACGGCGCGCAGCGTGCTGACGCTCCGCAACGGGTCCCGGCGTGCGCTGCGCGGGATCGTCCGCGACGCCTGGGTGCCGTCCGCGGGGACCCACGAGAACCGTCACCCTCTCGCGCTGGCTCCCGGCGAGGCGACGCGCACCAGCACCCGCCTCGTCCCGGAGCGCCGCGGCGACCGCGCGGCCGGCGCCGTGACGGTCCGCTCGCTCGGCCCGCTGCGTCTGGCCGGCCGGCAGGCCTCCCTGCCCGTCCGCGGTCGCCTGCGCGTCCTGCCCGAGTTCGCGTCCCGCAAGCACCTGCCCTCCCGCCTCGCCCGGCTCCGCGAGCTCGACGGCCGGGCGACCGTCCAGGTGCGCGGCGAGGGGACCGAGTTCGACTCGCTGCGCGAGTACGTCATCGGCGACGACGTCCGGTCCATCGACTGGCGCGCGACCGCTCGCCGGGGGGACGTCGTCGTGCGGACGTGGCGGCCCGAGCGGGACCGGCGCGTCGTCGTCGTGCTCGACACCTCCCGCACCGCCGCGGCCCGCGTCGGCGACCAGCCGCGTCTCGACGCCGGCATCGAGGCGGCGCTCCTGCTCGCCGCGCTCGCGTCGCACGCCGGCGACCGCGTCGACGTGCTCGCCTACGACCGGTCCGTCCGGGCGCGGGTCCGCGGGGCCGCCGGGACCCGGCTGCTGCCCACGCTCGCCGAGGCACTCGCGACGATCGAGCCCGCCCTCGTCGAGGCGGACTGGCCCGGGCTCGTCGGGCAGGTGCGGGCCCTGGTGTCGCAGCGCGCGCTCGTCGTGCTCGTGACGACCCTCGACCCGGCCGCCGTCGAGACCGGGCTGCTGCCCGTCGTCGGGCCGCTCGCCGCGCGGCACCAGGTGCTCGTCGCGTCCGTCGCGGACCCCGAGCTCGACGCGCTGCGGACCGCCCGGGAGACCAGCGCCGAGGTGTACGACGCCGCCGCGGCCGAGCGCGTGGGGCTCGAGCGTGCGGCGGTCGCCGGGATCCTGAGGCAGCGCGGTGCGGAGGTCGTCGAGGCGGGGCCGGACGCGCTGGCCCCGCGCGTCGCGGACGCGTATCTCGCGCTCAAGGCGGCCGGCCGCCTCTGACCGCGCGACCTGTCAGAAGCTCACGGCAGCAGGGTGCCGTCACGTTCTGACACGCCCGAACCGACACCCGCATGTCAGAACTTCACGGCAGCAGGGTGCCGCCAGTTTCTGACAGGTCGCGCGGGTAGGCTCGAGCCATGGCCCGCCTGACCGCCGAGCAACGCCGACGCCGCACCGCGATCATCGCGATCGTGGCGCTGCTCGCGACGTTCGTGATCCCGTTCCTCGCGGTGGTCCTCACCTGAGCGTGTCGAGCCCGACCCCGTCTCCGGCCGCCCCGGCGACCTCCCCGACGCCCGACGCGCCGGGCGCTCACGCGCTCGTCCTGGCCCGCACGCTCCTCGTCGCGGCCACGAGCGTCGTCCTCGCGGCGGGCGCGCACGCGCTGTGCGGCGGCGGCCTGCCGGGCGGTCTGGGCCTGGTCGCCGTCACCGCGGCCGCGGCGCTGACGGGCGCCCTGTGCGCCCGCGCCCGCCTGCGGGCGGCCGTCACCGTCCCCGCCCTGCTCGCGCTCCAGCTTCTCGCCCACGCGGCGTTCTCCGTCCTCCCGTCCGGCCCGACGACGGCGCTCGCCCCCGCAGGAACGCTCGCCGCCCACGCCGGTCACCTCGCCCACGCCGGGCCGGCGCTCCGGGGGGCGACACCGTCGGCCGCCGCCGGCACAGGCCACCTCGGGCACTCCCACGCCCTCCTGGCGGGCCTCACGGGCACGCCCGGCGACCGCGCGATGCTGGCCGCCCACCTCGCGGCCACCCTGGCGGTCGCCGCCCTGCTCGTCGTCGGCGACGCCGCGGCGCTCCGCACGTTCGGGTGGTGGGCCCGCACGCTGCCCGCGGTGCTCGCCGTCGCTGCGCGTCCTCTGCCGCGGATCCGCCGGATCGTGGCGCCCCCGCCCGCTCCCGCCGCGCCGCGTGGCCGGGTGGTCGCGGGCCCGCTCCTGCGTCGCGGGCCGCCGCCGGTGCTCGCGTAGCCGACGGGCACCGGTCCGTCGTGCCAGCGCGCCCGGACCACCTGACGTCACGACCCGTGGAGCACCACCATGACCTCGCCCTCCTCAGGGCTGCCCGTCGCCGGGCAGCCCTCGTCCGCCGTGCCCAGCGACCTCTCGCCGAGGTCCGGGCCGCCGCCCGGCCCCCGGCCCCCTGTCCACGACCAGGACGCCCCGCCGCCTCGCCCGGTCCCGCCGGGCGCCGTCCTGCTGGCGGCAGCACCCCTGTGTCTCGTCGCGCTGCTCGTCGCCCTGTCGTTCACCGGAGCGCTGCGGGGCGTGAGCGTCCTCGACGCCGGACCCGTGGTCGACGTCGGGCTCCCGGTCGCACGGGCGGTCCAGGACGGCGCGGCCGCGGTGACGATCGGCTTCCTGGTCCTCGCTGCGACGGCGATCCCGGGCGCTCGTTCCGGCTCGCGCGTCCTCGGCCGGTCGCAGTGGGTCGCGACGCGGTGGGCGGTGCGCGCGGGCGCCGTCTGGCTGGTCGCGCTCCTCGCGAACCTCGTGCTCGAGGCCGCGGACATCATGGGGGTCCCGCTCTCGTCGCCGGGCTTCCCGCACCAGGTCGTGTTCCTGTCCCTGCACGTCGAGCTGGGCCAGACCCTCCTCGTCTCGGCCGCCCTCGTGGGTGTCACGCTCGTCGTGCTGCTCGCGAGCCGCCGGACGACAGCGGTCGGGATCGCCGCGGTGCTCGCCCTGGCGGCGCTCCTGCCGCTCGCGCTCGGCGGCCACGCCGCGGGCAGCGCGGAGCACGGCAACGCCGTGAACGCGCTCGCCGTGCACCTGCTCGGCGTCACGGTGTGGCTCGGCGGGCTCGTCGCGCTCGTCGTGCTGCGCGGCACGCTCGGCCGGTCGCTGCCGGTCGTGACGCAGCGCTACTCGACTGTCGCGGGACTCGCGTTCGTCGCGGTCGCCGCGTCCGGCGTCGTCAACGCGTGGCTGCGGCTGCAGTCGCCGGCGGACCTGGTCACCACGCCGTACGGCGTGCTCATCCTGGTGAAGTGCCTCGCGCTGACCGCGCTCGGGCTGATGGGCTGGTGGCACCGGCGGCGGACGATCCCCGCGCTGCGCCGCGGCGACCGGGCCGCGTTCCTGCGGCTCGCGCTCGTCGAGGCGCTCGTCATGGCGGTCACGCTCGGGGTCTCCGTGGCCCTGTCCCGCAGCGCCCCGCCCGTCGCCCAGAACCCCATCACCGGCGACGTGCGCTACGAGCTGCTGGGCTTCCGCTCCCCGCCGCCCGTGACGCTCGTCCGGATGCTGACCGCGTTCCACCTCGACTGGGCGTTCGCGGCGCTCGCGCTGACGATGGCCGGACTGTACGTGGCCGCCGTCGTCCGGCTGCGCCGCCGGGGGGACCGCTGGTCCGCCGGCCGCACCTCGGCGTGGCTCCTGGGGTGCTTCCTGCTGCTGTACTGCACGTCGGGCGGACCGGCCGTCTACGGGTCCGTGCAGTTCAGCACCCACATGGTCCTGCACATGGGGCTCATGATGTTCGTGCCGCTGCCGCTCGTGCTGGGCGCACCCGTGCTGCTGGCCCTGCGCGTGCTGCCGGCGCGCACCGACCACAGCCGCGGGCCGCGCGAGTGGATCCTCCTCGGCGTCCACTCCTGGTACGCGCGGATCCTCGCCCGGCCCGCGGTCGCGGGCGTGATCTTCGCGGGCAGCCTCGTCGCGTTCTACTTCACGGGCTGGTTCCAGGCCGCGCTCTTCGACCACCCCGTGCACGTGCTCATGCAGGTGCACTTCCTGCTCAGCGGGTACCTGTTCTTCTGGCTGCTCGTCGGCGCGGACCCCGGTCCCGAGCGCCCCGCCCCGCCCCTGCGGCTCGTCGTGCTGCTGGTCACGCTCACCTTCCACGCGTTCTTCGGGATCGCGCTCATGTCGACGGACGCGCTCATCGCCGCCGACTGGTGGCACGCGATGGGATACACGAGCGACGCCGCGCTGCTCGCGGACCAGCACAGCGCCGGCGGGATCGCGTGGGGCGCGGGCGAGTTCCCGACGTTCCTCGCCGCCGTGATCGTGGCGGTGCAGTGGCAGGCCTCGGACAAGCGCGAGGCGCGCCGCAAGGACCGGCAGGCGGACCGGGACGGCGATGCCGAGCTCGTGGCGTACAACGCGCAGCTCGCCGCGCTCGCGGCACGGGACGCGGCACGCGACGCCCGCGGATGACGCGGCGTGCGGCGGCGTCGGGTCAGGCCGCGACCGGCCGGACGTCGCCCGCGCGGTCGGCGTCGAGGTCGCCCGTCTCGCCCGAGCGCGCCGCGCGGCCACCGAGCACGAGCACGTAGACCCAGAACGCGGCCAGCGCGAGCGCCCCGACGGCGAGCTTGAACCACTCGGGCAGCCCGGAACCGGTCACGAACCCCTCGATCAGGCCCGAGACCGCGAGCGCCACGACGAGCGTGATCGCGACCGTGAGCAGCGAGCGCCCCTCCTCCGCGAGCGCCCGCGACCGGGGACGCGGGCCGGGGTCGACGAGCGTCCAGAAGATCCGGAGCCCCGCGGCGCCCGCCGTGAACAGGGCCGTGAGCTCGAGCATCCCGTGCGGGAGGATCGAGGCGAAGAAGTCGTCGAGGCGCCCGTAGGTGGCCATGAGCCCGCCGACCGACCCCACGTTCACCGCGTTCGTGAACAGCACCCACAGCGGCCCGATCCCGGTGATGCCGAGCGCGACGCAGAGGGCGGAGAGCCAGGCGTTGTTGGTCCAGACCACGCTCGCGAACGTGCTGCCGGGCGCGTAGTAGTCGGTGAAGTCGTGCAGCGCGTACTGGTCGCGGGCGGACTTCGGGCCGAGCGCGGCGAGCGCGCCGTCGTCGGTCGCGACCCACCAGCCCACGACGACCGCGACGGCCACCGACGCCGCGGCGACCCCGGCGATCCACCACCGGATCCGGTAGAGCGCGGCCGGGGCGGTCACGACGGCGAACCGCGCGAGGTCCGACCAGGCGGGCTCGTGCGCGCCCGCGAGCCGGGCCCTCGCCCGTGCCAACGACCCGGAGAGGTTCGCGACGATCGTCGGGTCGGGCGCGGTCGAGCGGATGGTCGACAGGTCGGTCGCGACGGCCTGGTAGAGCCGCGCGAGCTCGTCGGCCTCGGCGCCGTCGAGCCGGCGCCGCCGGGCCAGCTCGTCGAGGCGCGCCCACTGGTCGGCGCGCGCGGCGGTGAGGGCGTCGAGGTCCACGGCGCCACCCTCCCACACCCTTCCCCCGAGCGGGGCCGGCGACCGGTACGCTCGCCGCGTGGAGGCTCCCGCGGACGGCGTGCTCATCGGCGAGGCCGTCGTGCTCGAGACGCGGCCGGCGGCATTCGCGTCCAGGATGCTCGCGGGCCTGCTCGACCTCGTGGTCCTCGGCGTCCTGGCGGTCGCGGGGCTGATCGCGCTCGACGCGCTCGCCTCCGACGCGACGGCTCCCGCGCTGTCGATCGTCCTGCTCGCGCTCCTGCTCGTGGGTGTCCCGACGACGGTCGAGACGCTGAGCCGTGGACGCTCCCTCGGCAAGCTCGCCGTGGGCACGCGGGTGGTCCGCGACGACGGCGGCCCGGTCCGGTTCCGGCAGGCGTTCGTGCGGGCGCTCGTGGGCGTGGTCGAGATCTGGCTGACCTTCGGGTCGATCGCGCTGATCGTCAGCCTCTGCAACGCGAAGGGGAAGCGCGCTGGCGACTACCTCGCGGGCACGTACGTGCTGCGCGTCCGGGGCGGCCCGGGGCTCGCGCCGCTCCCGCCCGTCCCACCCCAGCTCGTGGCGTGGGTCCGCACCGCCGACGTCGCCCGGCTGCCCGACGGCCTGGCGCTCGCGGCCCGGCAGTTCCTCGGGCGGGCCGCCGGCATGGCACCGGCGAGCCGGGCCCGCGTCGGCACCGACCTGGCCGCACGCGTCGAGCGCTTCGTCGCCCCCGGCCCCCCGTGGGGCACCCCGCCCGAGCCGTTCCTCACCGCGGTCCTGACCGAGCGCCGCGAGCGCGAGCACGGTGCCGCGCTGCGCGCCACGCACGTGCAGCACGAGGTCGCCGACCGGGTCTCGCGCCTGCCGTTCGGCGTCCCGGACCCGCGGCGCTGAACGCGCCCCGTGGGCGACGTCGGCACCCCAGCACCGGACGCGCTCGAAGCCGCCACACTTTCCGTCCACAGGCTTCGGCTCGACGCTTCAGGAACGTCACCCACGCGTGGCAGAGTGTGCGCGTGACCTCGACGACGACCTCCTGCGGCACCCGGGCGACCCTCCGCGGGACGCTCGCGTCCGTGCTCACCGCGCTCGCCGTCGTCGTCGGGGCGGTGGGCCTCGCGGCACCCGCGGAGGCGGCCACCACGACCGTGACCCTCACGGGGCCGACGTCCGCGTGGAGCGACCAGGCGGTCACCCTCACCACCACCTGGAAGATCGGCGGCAAGGGCCACCGCGGCACCGTCACGCTGCAGAGGAAGTCCGGGACGACGTGGGTCAAGGTCGCCGCGAAGACGACGACCACGTCCGGGGTCGCGAAGTTCGCCGTCAAGCGGACCGCGACCACGACGTACCGGACGCTCACCTCGACGCGGAAGTCGTCGAACGCGCGCACGGTCACGGTGAAGGCCGCGTACACGCTGACGAGCACCGCGGGGTCGACCATCATGGCCGGGACGGGCAAGACGTTCGCCCTCGTCTACCGTCACCACGGCGTCGGCGCGACCGCGACGGCGCTCGTGGAGCGGCGCAGCGGGAGCAGCTGGGTCAAGGCCACGAGCGTCCGGATCACCTCCGGCCACGGCAGCGTGACGGTGCACCCGACCGTGACCACCGCCTACCGGTTCCACGTCGTCGGCAAGGTCGTGAGCGCGAGCCACGCGGTCACCGTGCGGCCGCCGTCGACGTTCACCGTCAGCGGGTCCGGCTCGGGTCACGGCGTCGGGCTGTCCCAGTACGGCGCGTACGAGACGGCGCTCACCAGCACGGGCACCAACACGCTCACGACCGCACAGTCGATCCTGCGCCACTACTACACGGGCACCACGGTCGGGGACGTCACGACCCCGGAGCGCATCAAGGTGCAGGTCTGGGGGCCCGAGCCCTACGGCTACTCTCCCGGCACGTACTCCGACACGGGGTCGACGACGACCCTGTCGTTCACGGGCTCCTGGTCCGTGACGAGCAGCGACCTGCGCTACTCCCTGACCGGGACGTCGGCGGAGAAGCTCCGGGTCACCGTCACGGGCACCGGGAGCGCAGCGAAGATCACGCTCACCGAGTTCACGGGCACCTCCGTGACCACCGGGACGATCCCGCCGCAGCCCGCCGCCACCGCGTCGTTCACGGCGACGTGGGCGTCCGGGCAGGCGTCGGTCAGCGGCGCCCAGGGCACCTACCGCAACGGCTCGCTCGTGATCACGGTCGTCGGCTCGCAGCCCAACGTCGTCAACGACGTGGCGTTCAACACCGAGTACCTCTACGGCATCGCGGAGATGCCGTCGTCGTGGGGGTCGGGCAAGGGCGCGGCGGCGCTCGAGGCGCAGGCGATCGTCGCGCGCACCTACGCGCTCAGCAAGCTCCGCTCCGTCAACCCGAAGTGCGGCTGCAACGTCGTCGACGACGTCCGCGACCAGAACTACACCGGCTGGAACAAGCAGGGCGAGGGCACCGACGCCGTCTACGGCAAGCTCTGGGTCGCGGCCGTGAACGCCACCGCGACGAGCGCGTCGAGCGCGCAGGCGGTCACCTCCGCGGGGAAGCCGATCCAGACGCCGTACTTCGCGGCGTCGGGCGGCCGGACGGCGGACAACGCCGACGTGTGGCAGGGCTCGACGGCGGGTCCGCAGCAGCCGTACCTGGTCTCGGTGAGCGACCCGGCGCGGTCCGCGCCCGGCAACCCGTACGCGTCGTGGACGCGCTCGATCACGCAGGCGCAGGCGAAGAAGATCTTCTCCTACGCGAGCGTGCCGCTCACGGACGTCAGGTCGATCGCGGTCTCGCAGAAGTACTCGAGCGGCCAGATCCGCGAGCTCAAGGGCACGTCGGCCGCCGGGAAGACCGCGACCGTCTCGGCCAGCCCGGAGTGGTGGCGGACCACGCTCGGCCTTCCCGCGGCATGGGTCACGTCGTTCACGCCGAAGCCGTGACGAGCGGCCGCGTGACGATCGCGTGACCTGCTAGAACGTCGCTCGGGGTGACGGATGTAGGGGCCCGTGTCACGGTGGAGACATGGGGACGATGGGACGGATCCGCAACGTCGCGGTCACGATGGGGCTCGCCGCCGGCCTGACGCTGGGTCTCGCGGGCCTCGCCGCGCCCGCGCAGGCGGCGACCACGACGGTCACGCTCACGGGGCCGTCGAGCGCTTACCAGGGCGTGTCGACCAAGCTCACGGTGACGTGGAAGGTCGGGGGCAAGGGCCACGCGGGCACGGTCGCCGTGCAGCAGCGCGTCAACGGCATCTGGTACGCGCTCGGGTCGACGAAGACCTCGAGCGCGGGCACGGGCACCATCAGCGTGAAGCCGCGCGCGACGGCGGTGTTCCGGGCGAGGACGTCGTCGGGGGTCTACTCCGCGGCCAAGACGCTCACCATCAAGGCGCCGTACGTGATCAGCGCGAAGGCGGCGTCGTCGACCATCACGAAGGGCCGCTCGACGACGCTCGCCGTCACGTACACGTACCGCGGCGCGAGGGTGTCGTCCGCGACCGCGAGGCTGCAGAAGAAGAGCGGCTCGACGTGGGCCACCACGGCCAAGACGGCGAAGATCACGAACGGCAGCGGGTCGGTGGTCGTGAAGCCGACGTCCACGGCCTTGTACCGGCTCGTGGTGTCCGGCAAGGCCACCAGCGCGGCGGTGAAGGTGACCGTCCGGACCACCGCGGCGACCGTGCCGTCGTCGTTCACCGCGAAGGGCTCGGGGTTCGGGCACGGCGTCGGCATGCCGCAGTACGGCGCCTACCAGCTGGCCCGGCTCGGCCACAGCTCCACGACGATCCTCAAGAAGTACTACACAGGAGCGGCGCCCGCGGTCGTCACCACACCGACGTCGATCGCCGTGCAGATCTGGGGCCCGGAGCCCTACGGCTACCCGGCCGGCAGCTACTCCGACACGGCGACCTCGACGACGGTCCACATCGACTCGGGCACCTGGCGGTTGCGGTCGTCGAAGGACACGACGCTGTACGAGGGCAAGGCACCCGTCACCGTGACGATCGGGGTCAGCGGCACCAAGGTCACCGCGACGTTCAAGGTCGCCAGCGGCACGACGACGGTCACCAAGAAGTACACCGACTCCCTGCTTCGGGTCCACTGGTCCGGGACGACCTACTACAAGCCGACGTCGACCAAGGCTGTCGCGACCGTGAAGGGCGCCCAGGGCACCTACCGCAACGGCCGCTTCACCATCACCGCCATCGGCGGCCACCCCAACGTCGTCAACGACCTGCGGCTCAACACCGAGTACCTGTACGGGATCGCCGAGATGCCCTCGTCCTGGGGCACGGGCGAGGGCGTGCACGCGCTCGCCGCGCAGGCGATCGTCGCCCGCAGCTACGCGATCACCAAGCTCGCCTCGAAGAATGCGAAGTGCGCCTGCAACGTGGTCGACGACGTCCGCGACCAGAACTTCACCGGCTGGAAGAAGCAGAACGAGGGCACGAGCGGCTACTACGGCAAGCTCTGGGTGGCGGCCGTGAACAAGACCCTGACGTCCACCACCCGGGCCAAGGCCCTGCTCTACGGCGGCAAGGTCGTCGCGACGCACTACTACTCGTCGTCGGGCGGGCGCACCGCGTCCTCGCAGGACGTGTGGGTCGCCAAGGTCCCGTACGAGCAGAGCGTCGCGGACCCGTGGAGCCTCGACGCGCCCGGCAACTCGTACCGGTCGTGGACGCGCAGCGTCTCGCAGTCGACCGCGAAGCGGATCTTCGGCCTGACCGACGTGAAGGCGATCAGCGTGTCGGCGAAGTACTCGAGCGGCCAGATGAAGACGCTCACGGCGACCTCGTCCACGGGCAAGAAGGCGAGCATCACCGGCAAGGCCGACACCCTGCGGGCGAAGTTCGGCTTCCCCGCGGCGTGGGTGTCGTCGTTCACGGCGAAGTAGCGCCGCTCCCGGGAAGCGGCGCCACCTCGCCCGACGACGGCGCTCACCGTCGTCGCTCGACCCGCCCGAACAGCGCCACGAGCCCGGCGAGGGCCGCCGCCATCGCGGCGAACCAGGTCAGCCGGGTCGACCACCAGTCCGCGGACCACGGCACCGGCAGCCGCTCGTGCATGGCGAGCATGACGACGCCCGCGACGGCGAACATCGCCGTGAGGTGCCACAGGTAGAGCGTCATGGAGCGGGCGCTGACCCACGTCACGAGCCGCGCGCCGCGACCCGACGTCGCCCACCGGGTCAGCGCGTCGCGCGCGAGGAGCGCGAGGCAGACCTGGGCGATCCCGAACGCGGCGACGGGTGCCGTCGGCGGGGCGAGGTTGGAGAACGCGTCCCCGGGCATCCCGACGAGGCTGATCGGGTAGGGGCCGGCCACGATGAGCGCTACCGCGGCGACGACGCCCCCGACGGCTCCCGCGACGAGCGCCGCCGGCCGGCGCGTCAGCGTGCCCTCGGCGTACGCGACCCCGAGCGCGAACGGGATCAGCCAGACGAGCAAGAGGTTCAGCCACCCGGCCGCCGGGTGTCCGGCACCGATGCGGAGCACGTCGACGCCGACGACGGCGACCATCGCGAGGCCCACCGCGGCGGGGAGGCGTTCGCCGAGACGACGGACCGCCTTCGTCACGAGCGTCGTCGCGGCCGTGAGTGCCAGGTAGACGCCGAGGAACCAGAGCGGCTGCGGGACCTTGTGCAGGACCGGGACGACGACGCCCTCGGGCACCCCCAGCGCGAGCAGCACCGCCGCCGCGCCGGCCCAGGCGCCGAGCAGCACCCCGACGGGCCGGACCAGCCGGCGCACCCGGTGGACCGTGAGGGCCCACGGGCCCCGCGTCGTGGCGCGGCGCTCGTGGCCGGCAGCCGCGCCCGCAGCGAAGAACAGGAGCGGGAGCGGCATCAGCCACGTCACGAGCCACCCCGGCCCCGACCCGAGCGCGTTGCCGACGTGCAGAGCACCGCCGCTGATGGTCGCGTCGACCATCGACCAGTGCAGCGCGATGACGCCGAGGGTGCCGAGCGCACGGACGACGTCGACGAACAGGTCGCGGGGCTTGCGCGCCGGTCGCCGGGCGGCGGCGGGGGTGGCGCCGGTGCGGACGGGGCGGCCCGGCGCCGGGTTGGGTGGCGCGGAGGGCCGGGTGACGAGCTCGTTCGACGGTTCCGCGGGAGGGGCCGCGGGCCGACGCGCGGGCGGGGCCGACGTGCCCGGCAGCGTTGCCGGACGGGGCAGGGACGGAGGTGCGGCGATGGCCATGGGACGCTCCTGAGACGTTTCCTCGGGGACGTCTCCACTCTCCGAAATCGCAGGTCAGCGCGGTATGGCGCCGTCCTCCGACCGTCCGGCGGGGACGCACGAGCGGGCGACGGGGGCTCTCCCCCGCCGCCCGCTCGGGTCGTCGCCTCAGGCCTCGCGCGGCCGCGGTGCGAGGCGCGCCAGGGCGCCCCCGGCGCGGTCGAGCGCCCCTGCCACCCAGCGCCGCAGCGCAGGCCCGACCCGTCGCTCGACGCCGTGGTGGACGAGCGCCGCGACCCCGAGCACGACGAGCAGCACCGACCCGAGCGTCAGGTAGGCCGGCACGCCGGACGGCACCAGGTGGATGAGCCACCAGCCCCACCACTCGTGCAGCAGGTAGACCGGGTAGGTCAGCGCGCCGGCCAGCACGAGCCCCGACCAGCGCACCCGCCGCAGCGGCGTCCACGTCGCGGCGAGCAGCAGGCCGAGCGCCGCCAGCAGCCCGACGCGGATCACGGTGGTGGACACCGGGTGCTCCGTGGTGGACGCGAAGCGGACCTGCAGCCGGGGAGCGAGCTGCCAGACGACGAGCGTCACGTTCGACGCGAGCACCGCGAGCCGCGCCGGGGTCGCCCCGTGCCGGGCGACGAGGAAGATCATCATCCCGGCGGCGAAGAGACCCGCGTACTGGTCGACGAGGAGCGCTGCCGGCCAGTTGATGCCGCCCGGCCACGACGACCAGTCCACCGGCAGCCGCGTCGCCAGCACCCACGCGACCGGCGGCCAGACGGCGCACAGCCAGGCCACCCGACGGGGCGTGAACCCCCAGACCATGAGGAGCCCGACCAGCAGGTAGAAGCGGAGCTCGGTCCAGAGGGTCCAGTACACGCCGTCGACGTCGTTCACCCCGAACGCCGCCTGCCCCATGGTGAGGTTCACCGCGACGTCGTGGACGCCCAGGTCCTTGCGCGGCCAGACGACGAGCAGCAGGAAGCCCGTCGACAGCACACCCAGCCAGTAGGCCGGGTAGAGCCGCCCCACCCTCGACGCCACGAACGCCGGGACCGTCCGGCCCCACGCGCTCATGAGGATGACGAACCCGCTGATCAGGAAGAACAGCTCGACGCCCAGGGCGCCGTAGACGGTCACGCCGCCGAGGTTCGGGAAGATGCGGGCGACGTCGGTGTGCCAGGCCGGGTTGTCGCGGGCGGTGAAGTGGTAGAGGACCACGCCGAGGGCCGCGAGGAGGCGGAGGCCGTCGACGAGGGCGAACCGTTCACGCGGCGGCGCAGAGGAGGATGCGGAGGCCGCGGGGCTCGTGCGGGCCGGCGGCAGGCGGTGCGGTGCGGGTCGGCGCGTCGCGGAGAGTGTCGGTGCGGGTGTCGGTGCGGTCGTCGGACGGGTGGCGGGCGCCGTCATGCGCCTCCCTTCGGGGCGGCCGTGCGGCTGCCTCGTCGGTGTCGTTTCTGCGTGCCTTGTTCCTGTCGTTATCGTTTCGTGATCTAGCGACCGTACGAAGACGGGGCGGTGCGGCGCAACCTGGCGGGCCCCGGTGCGCCCGATCGCCAGGAGACCCACAGGGTTCGTTCCGCCCAGAGCGGCGCACCGCCACAGCGGCGGCGTCGCACCCCGCGAGAAGCCACGCCACGCGCCCGCTGCGCGTCACATGCCCGGGTTGAACCACCCGACCAGGCGCCCGAGATGTCCGGAAGATCGGGGGCTCGGGGCCGAGCTGCGGCGGTCCGTCGCGCTACCTCGCGCGACTGGGCGGCCGACGCCGCCGGTGGCGCGGACAGCGGACCGGAGGCTACCCGCGCAGGTAGCGCAGGACCGCGAGGACGCGGCGATGGTCGGCGCCGTCGGGGGGCAGCCCGAGCTTGTCGAAGATCGACGTCACGTTCTTCTCGACCGCCCCGTACGACAGGAAGAGGCCTTCGGCGATCGCGCCGTTCGACCGCCCCTGCGCCATGAGCTCGAGCACCTCGCGCTCGCGGGGCGTGAGCCGCGCCAGGCCGTCGTCGCCGCGGGAGGCGCCCATGAGCTGGCTGACGACCTCGGGGTCGAGCACGGTCTGGCCGCCGGCGATCCGCTCGAGGGCGCCGAGGAACTCCCCCACGTCCGCGACGCGGTCCTTGAGCAGGTACCCGAGGCCGCGGGCGTCGTCGGCGAGGAGGCGGGACGCGAACTGCGTCTCGACGTACTGCGAGAACACCAGCACGCCCTGCCCGGGGTTCGCGGCGCGCAGCTCGATCGCCGCCCGCAGCCCCTCGTCGGTGAACGTCGGGGGCATCCGGATGTCGACGACGACGACGTCGGGCGCGCCGGGCCCGCCGTCCGCCACCAGCGCGGCGTACGTTGCGCGGAGGGCGTCGGCGTCGGGGACGGCCCCGACGACCTCGTGGCCCCTGCGCTGCAGGAGGGCCACGAGGCCGTCGCGGAGGATCGCGGAGTCTTCCGCGATGAGGATGCGCACTTACTTCTCCCCGGGGACGACGGTGGGCAGGAGGACGTCGACGCGGGTGCCGGCGCCGACGGGGCTGGTCACGTCCAGGGTGCCGTCGACGGCGCGCACGCGCTCGACGAGACCGGCGAGGCCGCTGCCCTCGCCCGGACGGGGGTCGGTGAGGTTGACGGCCGCGCCGCCCACGCCGTCGTCGCGGACGCGGATCCGGACGAACGTCGACGGCTCGGTCGAGCCCGGTGCGGGCGGACGGGGCGAGGCGGCCGGCTCGACGAGGACCCACACGGTCGACCCGTGGGCGTGCTTGGCGGCGTTGGTCACGAGCTCCGCGACCGCGTAGTACGCGAGCGCCTCGATCGCCGGGGCGAGAGCCTCCCGGTCGGCGAGCGCCGGGTCGACGTCGACGACGGTCCGCACGGGCGACCGCGCGGCGAGCGTCCCCAGCGCGGCCGCGAGGCCGTTGTCGAGGACGGGCGGGTGGATCCCGCGGGCGATCTCGCGGAGCTCCGTGAGCGCTTCCTTGGTGGAGTCGTGGGCGAGGGTGACGAGGCCGAGCGCGTCGTTCACGGCGGCGTCCTCGTCCCCCGTGCCCGACGACGCCCCGGCGAGCTGCTCCTTGGCCTCGCCGAGCTGCATGGCGACGGCGACGAGGCGCGCCTGGGTGCCGTCGTGGAGGTCGCGCTCGATGCGGCGGAGGCGGGCGTCGGCGTCCTCGACGGTGCGGCCGCGGGCGCGCTCGAGGTCGGCGACCCGGAGGCTGGCCCTGGTCGGGCCGAGGAGGTTGACGATGAGCAGGCGCGTCACGTGGACGAAGCCGCGCTGGACCTGCGGCCACAGGAAGAAGAACAGGATCCCGACGCCGGCCTGCGCCCAGATCCGCCCGGGCGTGTCGACGAACCACTGGTCGGCGTACTGGGCGCCGCGGTGCCAGGTGCCGTCGTCGGCCTGCTGGAGGGGCAGGAAGCGGTACCAGATGCCGTAGGTGATGGCGCCGAGCGAGTAGAAGAAGAACACGAGCGAGAACACGGCGCCGACGAGGTTCGTGACGAAGCTGAGGAACAGGAACGCGAGCGCGCGCCAGCCTGCGGCGTCGCCGAGCTGGCGGCCCATCCGGCCCCAGAACCCGCGCCCGGCGCGGAAGGGCAGGGGTGCCGGCACGTCGACGCCGAGCAGCGCCCGGCCCTCGGCCCGGTAGAGGCCGCCCCACATCCGCGCCCCCACGACGAGCCACCCGCCGACGTAGAGCCCGACGACGGTCACGCCGAACCCGGCGCCCGCGCCGATGGTGAAGAAGAAGTACGCGAGGCCGACGGAGCCCGTCACCAGCGTGCAGACGAGGAAGAGCAGCTCGCTCCAGGCGCGGCGCCGGAACGGCCCAGAGAAGAACCCGAGCGGCTCGCGCCGGACGGTGGCCGGCGGGGTACCGGTCGGGGCCGTCGTCTCGAGGGCCTGAGGTCCGGGGGTCGACGCCTGGGGGGTGGGTGCCATGGTCGTGCTCATGCCTCCATCCTGTCGGCCCGCGGCGTCCGGGCCCACGGGGCCGGCCGCCGCATCTAGGCGGGGGTTGTCCCCCGTGCCGCGTCACCCGGGCCCGCCGGCGGACCGTGCTCCTCTTTCGCCGCCAGCGCCGCGCGGCGCCCCGGTGCGGCGAGCACCTGGACGGCGACGACGAGCACGACGACGACCAGGGCGATCCAGAACGCTACCGCTCCCGTCGGATAGTGCCAGAACACGAGGACGAGACCGCCCAACGCCACGAGCGCGACCGTCAGCAGCAACGCGTACCGGGCGATCCACGCCTCCCACGGCCTGGGCTCGCGGGTCACGTCGCCCGCGTGCCCGCCCGACGCACGCCCGACCAGCCACATGAACCCGTTGCGCACGGCCTGGGCGGCGGCGCTCGGCCCGACGAGGAAGCTCGCGAGCGCCACGACCAGCGCGACGACGAGCACGAAGCGGAGGGTGCCGCGCAGCGGCTGCACGACGGTGTCGAACACGACGGCCGCGGCGCTGGGCGGCAGCACGTGCGCGGGGATCGCGCCGAGGTAGACGGCTCTCCCGATGGTGATGCCGAGCCCGAGCGCGATCATCCCGACCGCCACCGCGGACGCCACGATCACGACGGCCCGACGCCGGCGGCCCGGGGGCGCCACCCCGACCGCGGCCGCGGCCACGAGGAGCGCGATCCACGGCAGCCACGTGGCGAGACGGTCGAACGCGCGGGTCCAGCGCTGGGCCTTCGCGATGTCGTTGGACTGGAAGATCGTGATCGACGTGTCGACCTGCGGGATGTTGCTGGCGAACGTCAGCCCGCGCGCCACCAGCCGCTGCTTGACGGTGTCGACGACGGGCCCGAGGTCGAGCACGACGGCGCCGTCGGCGGTGGCCGTGAGCGCCTTCCCGCTGCCGCCGGTGAGGACGGCGACGACGTTCGCGTGAGCGGCGCGGTTCGCCTGCACCCAGAGGTTCGCGAACGCGTCGGACTGCACGAACCTCGTCACCTGGTCGCCGATGAACCCGTTGGCCTGGTTCGCGAGGACGGGCGCGAGCCCGACGACGGCCTGCGGCACGCGCGGGGCGTTCTCGGTGAGCGCGGTGAGCGCGTCACGCGTGAGGGTCTCGAGGTCGAGCTGCTGGACGATCGCGTCGGTCACCTTCGAGGCGACGGCGCCCTGCACGGCCGGGTCGTCGGCGAGGGGCGCGACCGTCGAGACGTACCGGTCGGTGTCGAGGAGCTGGCTGCGCACGTACCGCGCACCGACCGCCGAGATCGCGAGGAGCGCCGCCAGGACGACGAGCACCCCCGTGGCCGTCCAGCGCAACCAGCCCTTCGGCCGGCCCGCGCGTCCGGTCGTCGTGCCGGCACCCGGCGAGCCGGGCTCCCCGCCCGACGACGCCGCCTTCGCCCGCAGCCGCGTCACCTCGGCGCGCAGCGACTCCAGCTCGGTCCGCTCCTCGATGGTGAGCGGTGTGTTCTCGGTCACCCGACCAGCGAACCAGAACGCCGGCACGGCGCGCCTCATCCTCACAGGATGAAGTGCGCCGCGCCGGCGTCCCTCGTGGTGCGCGGCGACCGCGCGAGCCGGGTCGGGCTCAGTAGCGGTAGTGGTCCGCCTTGTAGGGGCCCTCGACCGGGATGCCGAGGTAGTCGGCCTGGTCCTTGCTGAGCTCGCTGAGCCGGACGCCGAGCGCGTCCAGGTGCAGGCGCGCGACCTTCTCGTCGAGGATCTTGGGCAGGCGGTAGACCTCGCGCTGGTACTGGCGGGCGCCGTCGTCGGAGCCGCGCGAGCCGTCCTCGAACAGCTCGATCTGCCCGATCACCTGGTTCGAGAACGAGTTGCTCATGACGAACGACGGGTGACCCGTCGCGTTGCCGAGGTTGAGCAGACGCCCCTCGGACAGGACGATGATCGAGCGCCCGGCGGCCTCGCCGTCGGGCCCGGCCTGCGTGAACGTCCACTCGTGGACCTGCGGCTTGATCTCGGTGCGGACGACGCCCGGCACCTGCGCGAGGCCGGCCATGTCGATCTCGTTGTCGAAGTGGCCGATGTTCCCGACGACGGCCTTGTCCTTCATCGCGACCAGGTGCTCGGTGCGGATGACGTCCTTGTTCCCGGTCGTGGTGATGAAGAAGTCGGCCTCGCCGACGACGTCCTCGAGCCGCGCGACCTGGTACCCGTCCATCGCGGCCTGGAGCGCGCAGATCGGGTCGATCTCGGAGACGATGACGCGCGCGCCCTGGCCGCGGAACGCCTCCGCCGCACCCTTCCCGACGTCCCCGTAGCCCGCGACGAACGCGACCTTGCCGCCGATGAGGATGTCGGTGGCGCGGTTGATGCCGTCCGGCAGCGAGTGGCGGATGCCGTACTTGTTGTCGAACTTCGACTTGGTCACCGAGTCGTTGACGTTGATCGCGGGGAACAGGAGCTGCCCCTGCTCGGCCAGCTGGTAGAGGCGGTGGACGCCGGTCGTGGTCTCCTCCGTGACGCCGAGGAGGCTCTCCGCGACGGTCGACCAGCGCAGCGGGTCGGCGTCGAGGGCGCGGCGCAGCACGGCGCGGACGACGTTCGCCTCCTCCGAGTGGTCGGGCTCGCCGGGGCGCGTGTCCGCCGGGACGGCGCCCGCCCGCTCGTACGCGACGCCCTCGTGCACGAGGAGGGTCGCGTCGCCGCCGTCGTCGAGGATCATGTTCGGGCCCTGCACGGCACCGTCGGCGCCGGCCGGCCAGACGAGGATCTGCTCGGTGCAGTCCCAGTACTCGGTCAGCGACTCGCCCTTCCAGGCGAAGACGGGCACGCCGCGCGGGTCCTCGGGAGTCCCGTCCGGCCCGACGACGATCGCCGCGGCCGCCTCGTCCTGGGTGGAGAAGATGTTGCAGCTCGCCCAGCGCACCTCGGCGCCGAGTGCGGTGAGGGTCTCGATGAGGACGGCGGTCTGGACGGTCATGTGCAGCGAGCCGGCGATCCGGGCGCCGGCGAGCGGCTGCGTCGGACCGAACTCCTCACGAAGGGCCATGAGGCCCGGCATCTCGTGCTCGGCGAGGCGGATCTGGTGCCGCCCGGCCGGTGCCAGCGCGAGGCTGCGGACCTTGTAGCGGCCGGGGACCTCGTCGAACCCGGTGCTTCCTGCGGACGAAGCGTTCTCGGACATACGTGCTCCTTGGACTTGTGCGCTGGGGGCTCCCGTCCGCGCGGGGTGGCCGACGCCGGGAGGCGGCGGGATCACGTCCAGGGTAGTCGGCCCGCCCCCGGTGACAACGTGTTCGCCGACGGCGACACTGCGCTCGCCGACGGCGACGCTGCGTTCGTCGACGGTGACGCCGCCTTCGTCGACGGCGACGTTCCGTCCGCCGACGGTGACGGACGGCCCGCCGACGGTGACGGACGGCCCGCCGACGGCGACATCGCGCTCGCCGACGGCGACCGCCCGACCTGTGGACAGCGCCGTCGTGCACAACCTGTGTACCGCTCGCGGCAGCCGTGGATACCTGGCGGCCACGATGCGTCGCATGACGCTTCTCCTTCCGTCCAGCATTTCCGACGACGCAGCCGAGCCCAGAACACTCGTCCTGCCACCACGCGCACCCGCCGGGCTACCGACCAGGTCGGTCCTCTTCGACGCACGACTCCGCGCTGCGCGCGCGCTGCTGCCCGACGATGCCGTCTTCTGCGGAGACACCGCACTCTGGATCCACCAGGTCAACTGGTTCGCGGGCGACGACAGCCCGATCCACGTCGCGATGCGGCACGCCGACCGCATCCGCCGGCGGGGCAAGCTCGTCGTGCGTGCACGTTCTCTGCACCCGGACGACATCGTCGACTCCGCATGGGGCCCGGTGACCTCCGTCGAGCGGACCGCGTACGACGTGGCCCGCGACCCTGTCATCTTCCGTTCAGTGCCCCGGCTTGACGCGTTGGCCCGCGCCGCCGACCCGACCGCGGACCTCCCCCGCATGCCGGACCCGACCGTCGTCGTGCCGCCGCCCTGCGGCATCGACCTGGACGGCGTCCAGGTCATCGTGGACCGCAACGCGGGCGCGCGGTGGATCCGACGCGTGCACGACGCCCTTCAGCTCATGGACGGCGGCGCCCAGTCGCCACGGGAGTCGAAGGTCCGCCTCCGGGTCGTCACCCTCGGCTTCCCGCGTCTCGAGACACAGATCGAGGTGTTCGACGGCGCGCGGTTCGTCGCGCGGCTCGACATGGGTTGGCGCGAGCTCCGGATGGGGATCGAGTACGACGGCCAGTACCACGAGCGACCCGACCAGGTGGCGCTCGACGTGGCGCGGGCGAGCGACGTCGTCGACTGCGGCTGGGCGCTCGTCCGCATCGACAAGGCCGCGTACCGCAACGAGCGACGCATGATCGATCACATCGCCCGGGCAAGGTCGGGTCGGCTCGCGCTCCTCCGCGCAGGCTGACGTCACCCTCGGCGAACCCGACGTCACCCTCGGCGAACCCGACGTCACCGCCGGCGAACCCGACGTCACCGCCGGCGAACGCGACGTCACCGCCGGCGAACGCGACGTCACCGCCGGCGAACGCGACGTCACCGCCGGCGAACGGGGCGTCACCGCCGGCGAACGGGGTGCACGTAGCAATCGAACGCGCGTGTGCGCGGGCGCGCGCGATACCGATTATTGACCGATCTCGCAACGTCACAATGAGATAACTCCTGAGAATCCGTCCTCAGGCGCACCATTCTGCGGATCTCGCGCGGCCGATCCGAGGTGATCAGCGGTTGATTGCCCCCGGCGAGTTCGAGATTTGCCCTGCATTTTGGCAAGGTGGAACGTCGGCATGGCGCCGGGTCCACCGGGACCCCGGCCCTCGCCCTGCGGGTCTCGCCGCGCCTCGGCGCGCGACCCGCGGGTCGCTGGGGGTCGCGCACAGCGCCGCCGCGCAGAACGTGACGGAGGTGGAAGTCGCATGAGTGCGACCGCAACCCGGACCCCGGGAGCACACTCGCCCGCGGTCCGGGTCGAGAACGTCTACAAGGTCTTCGGTCGGCGCCCCCAGAAGGCGGTCCGCCGGCTCGAGGAGGGTGCGAGCCGCGACGACGTCAAGGACCTCGGTACCGCGGCCGTGATCGACGTGAGCTTCGACGTCGCGCCCGGCGAGATCTTCGTCGTGATGGGCCTGTCGGGCTCGGGCAAGTCGACGCTGATCCGCATGATCAACGGGCTGTGGACCCCCACGGCGGGGCACGTCCGGCTGGGTGACGACGACCTCACGGCCGTCACGGGCTCGCGCCTGCGCGAGCTGCGCCGGACGCGCGTCTCGATGGTGTTCCAGCACTTCGCGCTGCTCCCGCACCGGACCGTCCTCGAGAACGCCGCCTACCCGCTGGAGATCCAGGGCGTGGCGAAGGCCGAGCGCCGCGAGCGTGCGGCCCGCGCGCTCGACCTCGTGGGCCTCGAGGGCTGGCACGACTCGCTGCCGTCGCAGCTGTCGGGCGGCATGCGCCAGCGCGTCGGGCTCGCCCGCGCGCTCGCCGCCGACACCGACGTCCTGCTCATGGACGAGGCGTTCTCGGCTCTCGACCCGCTGATCCGCCGGGAGATGCAGGAGCAGCTCATCGAGCTGCAGCGCACCCTCGGCAAGACGATCGTCTTCATCACGCACGACCTCAACGAGGCCATGCACCTCGGGGACCGGATCGCCGTCATGCGCGACGGGCGCGTCGTCCAGATCGGCACGCCCGAGCAGATCCTGTCCGAGCCGGCCGACGACTACGTCGCCCAGTTCGTGAACGACGTCGACCGGACCCGTGTCCTCACGGCCGCGTCCGTCATGACCCCGACCGGCGAGCCCGACGTCACCGCCGCCGGCTCCGCCGCGGCCCCCACGCCCGACGGCGTCCCCGTGGTCGCGGAGGACACCCCCCTCGCGGAGCTGTTCGCCCCCGCGGCCGAGAGCGACGTCCCGCTCACGGTGCACGACGACGCAGGTCACGTCGTCGGCCACATCGACCGCGAGGCGCTGCTCGAGGCGATGGTCCCCGAGCAGGGCACCGCGCCCGAGCCGTCAGCCGTCGAGGACGGTGCACCCGTCCCCGAGCCCGCCGCCGCCACGACGGAAGGAGCGGTCCGATGATCGCCGCAGCACTCTCCGCCGCCACGGTGGCCGTGAACGACGAGACGGGCACGATCGTGCCCCGCATCGACGTCGGCGAGTGGATCAACAGCTTCGTCGACTGGCTGACCACGAGCTTCACGGGCTTCTTCGACGCGATCAAGAACCTGCTCGAGGGCGCCTACGACGGCGTCGACTGGCTGTTCTCGACCCCACCGTTCTGGGTGGTCGCGGTCGTCCTCGCGCTCCTGGCCACCTGGGCCAAGACGTGGCGGCTCGGCCTGACCGTGCTGGTCGGGTTCGTGATCATCGCCGGCGTTGACCAGTGGGACAACGCGATGGACAGCCTCTCGCTCGTCCTCGTGTCCGCCGTGATCGCCCTGGTGATCGCGATCCCGGTGGGGATCTGGGCCGCGCGCAACGACCACGTCTCGCGCGCCGTCCGCCCCGTGCTCGACTTCCTCCAGACGATGCCGGCGTTCGTCTACCTCATCCCGACCGTCGTCATCTTCCTGACGGGCGACGTCCCGGGCATCGTCGCGACCGTGCTGTTCGCGCTGGCGCCCGGCGTCCGGTTCACGGAGCTCGGCATCCGCCAGGTCGACTCGGAGGTCGTGGAGGCCGGCCGTGCGTTCGGTGCGACCGACCGCCGCATCCTGCGCCAGATCCAGATCCCGCTCGCGCTGCCGACCATCATGGCCGGCGTCAACCAGGTGATCATGCTGTCCCTGTCGATGGTCGTCGTCGCGGGCATGGTCGGGGCCGGCGGGCTCGGCGCGGACGTCGTGGCCGCGCTCCAGCAGATCGACATCGCGCTCGGCTTCGAGGCCGGCCTGTCGGTCGTGATCCTCGCGATCTTCCTCGACCGCGTCACCTCGGCGCTCGCCGGCCGCGCCCCCGTCTCCCGGGCGCTGGCGAAGGTCCGCGCCTGACCCCGACTGCGTCGTCGGGCAGGCGCACCGCGCCCGACGACGCACCCTCCCCCTCCCGTCCGGTCACCACCGACCGGTCCCCGACCCAGGCGGGCGTATGCCCGCCGAAGGAAGGAAAACCCCTGATGTTCACCGCACGCCGCACCCGCTACGCCGCGGCCACCGTCGCCGTCTCCGCCCTCGCGCTGAGCGTCGCCGCCTGCTCGTCCGACGACGACGCGTCGGGCTCCGGCAAGTCCGGGTCGTCCGGCGACAAGACCGTCTCGATCGCGCTCCCGCCCGCCGGCTGGGACGAGGGCACGGCCGCGTCGTACGTCATCAAGAAGATCCTCACCGAGCAGGGCTACGACGTGAAGACGCAGTCAGCCGACCTCGGCATCATCTTCACCGGCCTGGCCGGCGGGAGCTACGACATCTACGCCGACACCTGGCTGCCGACCACGCACGCCGCCTACATGAAGAAGTACGGCGACAAGCTCGAGGACCTGGGCACCTGGTACGACAGCGCCAAGCTGACGATCGCCGTCAACGAGGACTCGCCCGCGCAGTCGATCGAGGACCTCAAGAAGGACGCGAAGGACTACGACAACAAGCTCGTGGGGATCGAGGCGGGCGCGGGCGAGACCGGGGTCGTGAAGAACGACATGCTCCCGGGCTACGGCCTCGACGACCTGAACTTCCAGACGTCGTCGACGTCCGCGATGCTCGCGTCGCTCAAGAGCGCCGAGCAGAGCGGCAAGAACATCGCCGTGACCCTGTGGCGTCCGCACTGGGCCTACACCCAGTTCAAGATCCGCGACCTCGAGGACCCGAAGGGTCTCATGGGCGACGCCGAGCAGATCCACGCGTACGCGCACAAGGGTTTCGCGGCCGACCACCCGGACGTCGCGAAGTGGATGAAGAACTTCAAGCTCACCGACGACCAGATCGGTGAGATCGAGAACCTCATGCGCAACGACGACCGGTTCACCAACGACCCCGAGGGCGCCGTCGACGCGTGGCTCGAGAAGAACCCCGACTTCGTCCCCGGTGTGCTCGGCGACGCCGCGACGTCCGGTGCGACGAAGACGTCCGGTGCGACGAAGACGTCAGGCTCCTGAGCGGCAGCACCCCGCACGACGGCGCGAGGCCGGCACCCCACCGGGTGCCGGCCTCGCGTCGTCGTGAGGTCAGCCGGCGTCAGCCGTTCTTGGATGCGCGGTAGCCCGCGGCACGTGCAGCCGCCGTCGTGGTGAAGCAGATCTCCGGCTTCGTCCGGCTGTACCAGCGTCCGCCGGGCACGTGGTAGATGCCGCTGTCGGCGTTGCCCTTGATCGGAGCCCAGCTCGGGCAGTTCCACTCGCTGATCGGGGCCGTGTGGCTCGGGCGCTTGCCCTGCTTGATCACGAGCTTCTGGGTGAGCGACTTCGCCTTGAGCTTCGACCAGACCTTCGTCGTGGTGGTCTGCTTGGCCAGGTAGCTCTTCTTGAGGTCGGCGCCCGGGTTGAGGACCGCGCTGAACGGCTTGCTCGTCTGAGGCACCACGCGCGTGGTCAGCTCGTCGAGGTTGTCGCCGAAGCCCCAGTAGGTGCCGTCGCCCATGTCGAAGAGTGTGAGCGACTCCTTGCGCGCGCCGTCGAAGCGCGACGACGTGCAGCTCGCGGTGACGTCGAAGTCGCCGTAGCCGTCCGCCACGACCGACGTCGGGGTGCAGGTCACCGTCACGTCCGTCCCGAAGGCGACGCCGACCTTCTTCCTGCTGACGGTCTTCGTCGTCGTCCTGAGGCTGTAGGTCTTGAACGTGGCCCGCGTCGTCACCCGGTACGTCCCGGCCTTGAGCTTCACGGACGTCTTGTTCTTCGCGACGGTCTTGGTGCCGTGCTTGACCGTGAGCGTCTTGGTCTTGACCACGACCCTGCCCGACGCCGACACGCGCGGCTTGATCGTCGCCTTGCCGCCGTAGGGCGCGGTCTTCGACGCGATCTTGGCGCCGGTGACCCGGGCCGTCGGGGTCGTCGCGGCTGAGGCCGTCGTCGAGACGACGGCCGATCCGGACACGAGGAGGCCGCCGACGAGGGCGGTGGCGAGCAGGGCGCGGAGCGAGCGCATCGAGAACTCCTGGGACGTCCGGCCAGAGGCCGGTGCGTGGACGAGACGCCCGATCGTACGGCTCGGTCGGGCCCGGGGCGTGTCGCACAACGGCCATCCCGGGCACCCCCGGGCCGACGTCACCCGCGAATTCACCCGCGCGGACGCCCGGAGGCCGGCACCCGCGACGGGTACCGGCCTCCGGCGTTCGGCAGTTCGGCTCAGCGCTGGGTGAGGTACTGGCTGACCGGCTTGGTGCCCGACGCGTCGGTCACCTTCCACACACCGGTCCGGGCGGTAGCCGCCGGGACGGGGACGGTGGTCGTCGCGACGAAGTCGTACACGCCGGCGGTGGCGAGCGACTTGGCCGTGACGGTCGCCGGGTAGGTCGTGCCGCCGACCACGAGCGCGAAGGTGAGGTCGTTGGTCTGCGCGTGCAGGTCGGCCGGGATGCCCAAGAAGGTGCTGGTCACCGTCGTGGGGTTGTCACCCGTCACGACGGTCGGACCGCCCTTGACCTCGGTGTCGAGCGTGACGAGCCAGCTCGTGAGGAGCGCCATGCCGTCAGGCCCGTACGGGTCCTGGAGCGAGGAGTCCACGATGACCATGGAGTCGTCGCTGCCCACCCGGCCTGCGATGTTCGACACGACGACGCGGTAGTCGTCGTGGGTCTTCGTCGTCGCCGTGAAGCTGTAGCTCGACCGGGTCGCGCCCTTGATGGAGTGGTACTCGTAGTCGCCGTCAGCCGAGTCGTCGACGTACTGCCACTGGTAGTGCAGGCCGATGCCGGAGGCCTTGACCGCCAGCGTCACACGGGAGCCGCTCGCGACCTGCTGCCCCTCGATCGGCTGCTTGGTGATCCTGGGCTTCGTCACCACGGTCAGACGCGCAGCGGTGGAACCGACGCGCCCGGCCTTGTTGTGGACGAGGACCCGGTACCGGTAGCCGCTCTTCGCGGCGGTCGCGGTGAACCGGTACGTGGACCGGGTCGCGCCGGCGACCCTCGTGTAGGTGGTCTTGCCGGGCGCCGCGACGTACCACTGGTAGGCGAGCGCGTTGCCGGTGGCACGCACCGCGAACGTCGCGGGCTTGCCGGTGGCCACGGTCGTCGAGCGGGGCTGGCTGGTGATGTGCGGCGTGACCGCGACGGTCACGCGCGCGGCGCGCGAGGTCGCGGAGCCGTGGGAGTTGCGCACGACGACGCGGTACCGGTGGCCGTTGTACGACGGCTTCGCGACGAACGAGTGCGACGCGTGCGTGGCGTGCGCGATCTTCGTCCAGCGGGTGCCGTCGGTGCTCACGTACCAGCGGTAGGTGAGGCCGAGACCGGTCGCCCTGACCTTGAAGGTCGCGCGCTGGCCGGACGCGACGACGACGGACGACGGCTGGGACGTGAGGTGCGGCTTGGCTGTCGTGCTGGCCGCGAGCGTCGTCGACGACGCGACCTGCGGGGCCGCGGTCGACGCCCCCGCGGGGACGACGACGCCGGCGACGGCGACGGCCGCGAAAGCGGCGACGGCGGCGGCACGGCGGCCACGGGGCATGAGGCGATGCATGGATCCTCCTGGGACGAGAACGGGTGAGCAGCGTGACCGTCTGGACGTTCGTGGAGGACCCGCCAGGAGGTCGCGCGAGAACGTAGCACGCGCGGGCAGACGTCAGGTGTCGTACGCCGTCGCGATCGACTGCTCTGAGGCCTCGCGGACGAAATTTCACCCATCGCGGCTCCGGCGCCGGACGACGGCGGCCGCAGGGCTTCCGGAAATCGGTTGCCGGTGCTAACTTACGGGTCAGCCCGTATCCCTTCGGTGGCGCACAGCGCCCGTCCTCCTTTCTCCTGACGCTTCCCGGGCGAGAACACCGAACGACTCGTGACGCCCGCGCGCGGCCCGCGCGCACCCTCGTTCATCTCCCTGGAGGACGCGTGAAGCTCCACCGTTCCCTGGCCGTGCCCCTGGTCACGGCCCTCGCCGCCGGGCTGTCGATCCCGGCCCTCGCCGGCGGTGCCGTCGCCGCCGACGGCGAGGCCTCGCCCGCCGCGACCGTCCCGATCCGGCTCGTCGACACGTCCGGCTTCGTCGAGAAGGCGGCCTTCGACGCCGCCTGGGGCTCCACGTCCCCGGTCCTCTACACGGGCGAGTCCCACGACGGCGGCACCGTCGCCTTCGACGACGGCGCCGTCCGCTTCAGGACGACGTCCACGTCGAGCCAGGCGTTCGGCCTCGTCCCGGTGCACGTCAAGCTCGCCGACGCCGCCGAGGCGCCGAGCATCAAGGCGGACGGCAGCGCGATCGGTCTGCAGCTGCGCGGCGACACGGACGGCGACGGGGAGTACGACGCCGCCGAGTACTTCACGCTCGTCGCCGTCGGGTCGGACGAGTGGACGCTCTCGCGCTCCTCCGGGTCCGAGGCCGTGGCCGCGGACCCCGGTGCCGGGCATCACACGTTCGCCGAGTGGAAGGCCGCCCTGGGCGCCGCGACGATCCAGGACGTCGGCGTCTCGCTGGGGTCCGGCTCCGAGGCAGGCTCCGCGCTCGTCAGCTCGCTGACGTTCGCCGGCACGACGTACACGTTCCCGGGTCCGGACGCCTTCGCCTCCACGACCGTGAAGATCACGGGCACGGTGGCCGTGGGCTCGAGGGTCACCGCCGACCTCACGGGCTGGAGCCCCGCGCCTGCAGCGACGTTCCAGTGGAACCTCGACGGGTCCCCGATCACCGGCGCGACCACACCGTCCTACACGCCCCGGGCCACCGACCAGGGACACGACCTGTCGGTGACGGTGAACGGTTCCCTGGCGGGGTACACCGACGCGACCAGCACCACCCCCGGCACGAAGGTCGCCGCCGGCACCCTGACCGTGCCCACCCCCACCATCACGGGGACCGCGCGCGTCGCCGCCACCCTCACGGCCCACCCGGGCACCTGGACCACCGGCACCAAGCTCTCCTACCGGTGGAACCGCAACGGGAGCCCGATCTCCGGCGCGACCAGGACCACCTACCTGCTCGGGTCGGCCGACCGCGGCACCAGGATCACCCTCACCGTGACCGGCACCCTCACGGGGTACACCACCGCGTCCAAGACCAGCACGGCGACGGCCACGATCGGCTACGCCGCCTTCACCCGCGCCACCACCCCCACCATCACCGGGACCGTCCGCGTCGGCAACCCCGTCAAGGCCTCCGTGGGCACCTGGTCCCCGGCCGCGACCTTCACCTACCAGTGGAAGCAGAACGGTCACCCCATCACCGGGGCCGCCCGCTCGACCTACACGCCGTCGTCGGCCTACCGCGGCCACAAGCTCACCGTGACCGTCACCGCCAAGCGCGCCGGCTACACGACGGTCACCCGCACCAGCGCGGCCAAGTCCATCGGCTACGGCTACCTGTCAGCCCCCGCCCCCAGGATCACCGGCATCCACCAGACCGGCCACACCCTGCGTGCGACCGCGGGCACCTGGAAGCCGTCGGCGCACCTGACCTTCCGGTGGAAGCGCAACGGCGTCTCGATCAAGGGCGCGACCCACACGACGTACGTCACCACGTCGTCCGACCGCGGCAAGAAGATCACCGTCACCGTGACGGGCACCCGCACCGGCTACACCACCCGGTCGCGGACGAGCGCCCCGGTCTACGTCACCGCGCCGTTCAAGCGCACCTACGCGCCGACGATCACGGGGACGACCCGCGTCTACTCCACCCTCACCGCGCACGTGCGAGCCTGGTCCCCCACCGCCCGCTTGTCCTACCAGTGGAAGCGCGACGGCAAGGCCATCCCCGGTGCCACGCACTCGACGTACAAGCTCGCGGCCGCGAACTACCACCACCGCATCACCGTCACCGTGACCGGCCGTCGCGGCACCTACACGACGACCAGCCGCACCAGCACCCGGACCGCCGTCATCTACGGGCCGAAGGGCGTCACCACCCCGAAGATCACCGCCCAGCCGCAGCCGGTCGTCGTGAACGCCGAGACGACGACGTCGTTCTCGGTCAGGGCGACGGGCGGGTCGCTCCACTATCAGTGGCAGTACTCGGACGACTACGGCGACTCGTGGAAGACCCTCGCCGGAAAGACGTCGTCCCGGCTGACCGTCGTGGCCCACTCCATCGTCGACCTTCGGCGCTACCGCGTCGTCGTCAAGAACGTGGTCGGGACTCGCGCGAGCAGCCCCGCGATCCTCTTCGTCAACTCGTCGCGGTCCCACCCGTTCATCGCGAACCAGGTCTTCCAGCTCGACAGCTACCTCGCGGTGGTCGGAAAGTCCTCCTGGGTGGAGGGCGCCTACGGCGACCGCTACCTCGCGGCGCCGGCCCAGGTGTGCGCGTTCATCGACGCGCAGGCGACCGCTCCGTGGCTCGACCTCGACGTCGCGTTCGTCGGCGGGAACGGTCACGTCTACGACGACACCGCGTGGGAGCAGACCGACGACGTCTACAACGCGGCGTCCCTCGACGGTGACGGCTGCGCGTCGTTCACGCTCTACGCGAGCGTCCCGTCGTCCGCGGTGTCAGGCGGTACCTGGCGCATCACGGACACCAGCTACACGACCTACCGCCAGTACGTGCGCTGGTACTGACCGGCGCGCACCGTGAACCGGCGGCTCGTCGCTCGTCCCGAGCGGCGGGCCGCCGTCGTGGACGGGTCCTGCGACCCGGTACTCTCGACCGACCACGCCGCACATCCGCGGCTCACAGCATGCTCTGGGGGGATCCATGCGCCTGCGGCGCCGTACCACCGTGCTCACCTCGACTCTCGTCGCGGGTGCGCTGACACTCACGCTCGCCGGTCCGGCACACGCCGACGGCGCCGCCCCGCATCCGAACCCGACCGGTCTGCGGTCGGCGACCGACGGGCACCGCGACGACACGCTCCCGTACGCGCCGCGCTCGACGCCCCCGGCGTCGTCGTCGACCCTCCCGACGCCGCTCCTGCGGTCGGCCGTCCCCGACAGCCTCGGCGCCGCGACGTCGTCGACGGCGGTGCACCAGCTGGACGTCGTGATCGTCGACCCGAGCAGCACGAAGAAGAGCTCGGCGACGACGGCGGACGTGACGTCGCTCGTGCACGAGGTCTCGTCGTACTGGGCCGGCCAGTCGGCAGGCCGGGTGACGTTCCGGGTGAAGACGGTCCAGCGGATCACGAGCGGGGCGACCTGCAGGACGAGCGCCGGCATCACCTCGATGTGGAAGGCCGCGTCGCTGAAGGTCGCGAAGAAGGACTGGTGGGCCGGTGGCGCACCGGACACCGGCATCCCGGCGCGCGAGCACCTCGTGGTCCTCTACCCGTTCGCGTCGGGCGACCACTACGGCGCGACGACGTGCGACCAGACCCTCGGCCTCGGCACCGTCCCGGCCAAGGCCGGCATCGGCAACAACGGTCTGACGTTCGCGCTCTTCGGCTCGACCGACGCCACGGTGAACCACACGACGGGCCCCGAGTTCTACACCTCCCGGCAGTCGCTCGCCCACGAGCTCGGCCACAACTTCGGGCTCCAGCACGCGAGCGCCTGGTGGTGCTCGAGCGGCCGGAACGACGGCGCCTACCGGTCCGCTCCGTGCTCGATGCTCAACTACCAGGACCCGTTCGACGTGATGGGCGCGGGCTTCGGCGACAAGGGCGTGCCCGCGCTGTCCGGTCCGCAGAAGCTGCGCCTCGGCCTGCTGTCCACGTCCCAGCACCGCTCCGTCGCCGACACGTCGACCGTCACGCTGCGGCCGGTGCCCCAGAGCGAGACCGGCGCGCCCTCAGGCCTGCAGGCCGCGCAGGTGAAGGACCCGTCGACCGGTGAGGTCTACACCGTGGAGTACCGGCCGAGCCTGCCCGGGGTCTCGTTCCCGGGCGTGCCGTCGCCGTTCGGCACGTATGCCTGGGACGACTTCCCGACGTGGCGGTACACGATCGGGTACGGCGTCCGCGTGCTCCGCCTCGCGCCCGCCGACGTCGACTACACGGACGGCACTCAGGCGTGGACGAAGTACGAGCAGTCGCTCGTCCCGTTCGGCCCTGTGACGAACCGGACGTCGTACGTCCCCGCCGGCCAGACGTTCACCACGCGGAGCGGCAAGGTCTCCATCCGGGTCGCGTCCCAGGGCTCGACCGCGACGGTCGCGTTCGTCGTGCACCGCAAGGCGCGGCTGTCCCTGTCGCGCTCGGCGACGTCGCAGCGCTACCGCCAGACCGCCGTCCGGCTCACGGCGCGCACGGCCACGACGAACGGCGCCGTCCCCACGGGCACGGTCACGTTCAAGGACGGCTCGAAGGTGCTCAGGACCGTGACCACGTCGAGCACGGGGGTCGCGTCCTACCTCCTGCCCAAGACCCTCAGCATCAAGACCCACACGATCACCGCCACCTTCACGCCGGGCGCCGCGACGAAGGCACGCAACGTCGAGGCGGCGTCGGCGAGCGCCCGGGTCGCCGTCACCAAGGCGTACTCGTCCATCGGCGTCCGCCTCGCCCACACGACGGTGCACAAGGGAGCGAAGCCGAGGCTCGCCGTGCGTCTGACGGTGCGCGGCTACTCGGGTCCGACGGGCGTCGTCCGCATCTACGAGAACGGCCACAAGGTGAAGACGGTGACGATGTACGCGTCCCGCAAGGGAGCGTTCACCGTGACGCTCCCCCGGACGACGCGGAAGGGCACGATCAAGATCGTGGCCAAGTACAGCGGGACCTCGACCATCCTGCCGAGGAACAGCGCGACGCTGAGGCTCCGGGTCATCTGACCCGGTACCACAGCGTCCGGAACGTAGTCTGTGGGACGTGCCAGTCCTCCCCATCAAGGTCGCCGTCTTCGGAAGCTGCGTGAGCAGGGACGTCTTCAACCGGCGCTTCTCGCCGAACTACAAGGACCTGTTCGACTGCGTGCTGCTCTCGAACCAGTCGACGGTGGTCGCGCAGACGAGCCCACCGATCGACGCGTCGACGGTCGACCTCTCGGGGATCAAGGACTGGGAGCAGAAGCAGGTCGCAGCCGACCTGACCCGCTCGTTCGTGCCGAGCCTGCGCGAGGCGCAGCCGGAGTACGTGATCGTCGACTTCTTCGGCGACGTGCACTTCGGCTGCGCCCTGCTGGACGACGGCGTCGTGACGCGGAACCGGTGGAAGATCGTCCACACGCCGTACTACAAGGAGACGTGGCGCCAGGACCTCCCGCCGGACGCACCCGAGTACATGGACCGGTGGCTCGACGCGAGCCACCGGTTCGCCGACACGATCCGCGAGGCGGTGCCGGACGCGAAGATCGTCCTGCACGAGGCACGCAACGCCACGCACTACCGCACCGACGAGGGCGACCTCAAGCCGCTGCACGACGTGCCCAAGATCAGGCGCATGAACGAGCGATGGGCGCGGATGAACGACCACTTCCGCCCGCTCGCGGACCACGCCGTCGACGTGTTCACGGACGAGACCGTGAGCTTCGCCGGCCACCCGTGGGGCAAGTTCCCCGTCCACTACGAGCTCGACTACCACGCCCGGTTCCTGTCGCGGCTGAGCGCGGTCGCGCTGCACGACGCCCGGGCGTCGAGGCCGGACAGCCGGCAACGGGTGGGACGGCGGCTCGGCCTCGTGCGGGCGCGGCGACGCACGGGGAAGCGCGCCTCCGCCTGACCGGAGCAGCCCCTCCGGTCAGGCGGTCACCGGCTCAGATGACGCCGAGCGCCAGCATCGCGTCCGCGACCCGCGTGAACCCCGCGACGTTCGCGCCCAGCACGTAGTCGCCCGGGCTGCCGTACTCGTCGGCGGTCTCGAGGCAGCGGTCGTGGATGCCGCGCATGATCTCCTCGAGCCGACGCTCGGCGTACTCGAACGTCCAGGAGTCGCGCGACGCGTTCTGCTGCATCTCGAGCGCGCTCGTCGCGACGCCGCCCGCGTTCGCGGCCTTTCCCGGAGCGAAGGCGATCTTCGCCTCGGTGAACACCTTGACGGCGTCGGGCGTGGAAGGCATGTTCGCGCCCTCGGCGACCACGGTGCACCCGTTCGACACGAGGGCGCGCGCCTCGCGCTCGCCGATCTCGTTCTGGGTCGCGCAGGGCAGCGCGACGTCGCACGGCACGTCCCACACGGAGCCGCCCGCCACGTACCGGGCGCCGGGTCGCGCGTCGGCGTACTCGGAGATCCGGGCGCGGCGGCTCTCCTTGACGTCCTTGAGGAGCTCGAGGTCGATGCCGGCCTCGTCGACGACGTAGCCGCCCGAGTCGGAGCACGCGACGACGGTCCCGCCGAGCTGGTGGATCTTCTCGATCGCGTACGTGGCGACGTTCCCGGAACCGGAGACGACGACCTTGCGCCCGTCGAGGGACTCGCCCCGCGAGCGCAGCAGCTCGTCGACGAAGAACACGACCCCGTAGCCGGTGGCCTCGGGACGCACCAGCGAGCCGCCCCACGTCAGGCCCTTGCCGGTGAGCACGCCGGACTCGTAGCGGTTGGTGATGCGCTTGTACTGCCCGAAGAGGAACCCGATCTCGCGTCCGCCGACACCGATGTCGCCCGCCGGGACGTCCGTGTACTCGCCGATGTGGCGGTACAGCTCCGTCATGAAGGACTGGCAGAAGCGCATGATCTCGCCGTCGGACCGGCCCTTGGGATCGAAGTCCGAGCCGCCCTTGCCGCCGCCGATCGGCAGGCCGGTCAGGGAGTTCTTGAAGATCTGCTCGAAGCCGAGAAACTTCACGATGCCCAGGTACACGCTGGGGTGGAACCGCAGCCCGCCCTTGAACGGGCCGAGGGCGGAGTTGAACTCGACCCGGAAGCCGCGGTTGATCTGGACGACGCCCTGGTCGTCGACCCACGGCACCCGGAAGATGATCTGCCGCTCGGGCTCGCAGAGCCGGCGGATGACCTGCGCATCGACGTACTGCGGGTTGCGGTCGAGGACCGGGCCCAGGCTCGACAGCACCTCGTGCGCCGCCTGGTGGAACTCCGTCTCGCCCGGGTTCCGTCGGACCAGCTCGTCGTAGATCGGCCCGAGCCTGTCGTCGATGACCGTCACGTGTCTCACTCCTCCTCGCGGCCGTACGGTCGCGTCGATCGCGGGCACCGCTCGTCGTCCACGCACCGATACGCACAGACGGATGCCCCGGACACCATAGCCAGGGCACAGCGAGGGGCGCCGTGACGTCTCACACGGCGGAGGACCCGCGTGTGAGGTCACGGCGCCCCCGGCACCGGCCGTCCGCTACCGGACGGCGACGGCCGTCTTGCCCGCCGACGCCGCGAAGTACGCGGTACCGCCGAACCGCACCTGCCACACGCCCGAGACGGACTGCGTGAGCTTCCTCGTGAACGTGCCGTCCGACCGGGTCGTCGTCGTCGCGACCTTGGTGGGCGCCTTCGGCCCGACGGGGTCGAACCACACCGTGACGGTCCGCCCGCCGTAGGACACGTAGCGCGGGGTCCCGCGGAGCGACGTCGCACGCGTGAGGCGGCCGCTGACCGTGACGCGGCCGCCCTTCACGACGGGCTTCGGGGCCGCCGACACCGCGACCCGCGTCTTCCGCTTCGCCACGACGACGCCGTCGCCGCTCGACCGGCTCGCCGCGTTGAAGGTGGACCCGGCGAACTGCGCGCTCCAGACGCCCGTGGTGGTCGCCGTGGACGTCGTCGAGTACCGACCCGTGGCGCCCGTCCGGACGGTGCGGACCTTCGTGCGCGGCGCCGGACCGGCCGGGTCGAAGTACACGTCCACCCGCTGGTTCCCGTAGCCGACGTACCTCCCCGTCGACTGCCCGTAGCGCTCGAGCGTGCCCGTCACGGTCAGGGTCTCGCCGACGGCGGCCGGCTCGGGTGCCGCGTCGACCGTCAGCGCCGTCGGCAGCTTCACACGGAAGCCCGCGTCCCGGTAGGAGGACGGTGTGTCGGCGTCGCCGTCGGGGAAGACGGCCGCCTCGACGTCCCAGAGGCCGGGCCGGACGGCGTCGGGCAGGGTGAAGGTCGCCGTGAGTGTGGTGCCGGCAGCGCCGGGCACGAGCTCGGCGTACCCGAGCTCGTCAGGGCCCGCGGCGTCGTGCGGCCCGACGACGGCGACGGCATCTTCGCTCCCCACGAGGGCACGGTCGAGCCTCGCCGTGACGCGGACGACGGCCGTGCGGTGCGGCACGAGCGTCACGCTCGTCGCCGTCACCCCCAGGACGTGGACGGGTGCGGGAGCGGTCGTGACCGCCGTCGCCGGTGCGACCGCGCCGGCGAGGACGAGCCCCCCGGCCGCGGCGCCCGCGGCGATGATCCGTCGGAGCATGGATCCTCGATTCTTCGTCCCGCTGTGCCTCCTGTGGGCCCGTGGCGCGGGACGGTGGCGGGACGCTATGCGTCCGAGGCCACCGCCCGGTGCACAGCGGGAGAACAGCGGCCGAACGGTCGCCGTTCGTGGCTCGCCGACTGCCGCGCGTTTGCGTTGTCTCACACCGCGGATCGGGTGTCCACACTGCGACCACGTCGGCCCTACCATCGCCAGATGCCCTCCGGCCCGGCCGCCGACGCGCGCCGCAGTCTCCCGACCACCCACCGCGAGGGGCCGTGAGCATCGACCCGGCCCTCGTGCTCGGAGGGCTGCTCGTGGGCTTCGTCGTCGGGCTCACCGGCATGGGTGGCGGCGCCCTCATGACGCCGATGCTGGTCTTCGTGTTCAAGGTCGACCCGCTGATGGCCGTTTCCAGCGACGTCGTCGCGAGCCTGTTCATGAAGCCCGCCGGCGCCGTCGTGCACCTGCGGCGACGAACCGTGAACCTCCGCCTCGTGGGCTGGCTCTGCCTGGGCTCCGTGCCCGCCGCCTTCTCGGGCGTCCTGCTGCTGCGCGTGCTGCCGCTCGGCGACGGGTTCGACGACGCCGTGAAGGTCGTGCTCGGCGCCGCCCTGCTGATCGCGTCCGCGGGCCTCGTGGTGCGCGCCGTGCTCCAGATGACCCGTCGGCACTCACCGCTCGGCGAGGGCCCGGCCGAGCCGTCCTCCCCGGACGTCGTCGTGCGCCCACTGCCGACGGTCGCGCTCGGCGCCGTCGCCGGGCTGCTCGTCGGCATGACGTCGGTGGGCGCGGGCTCGATCGTCATCGTCATCCTGCTGCTCATGTACCCCGCCCTGAAGGCGTCCCAGGTCGTCGGGACGGACCTCGTGCAGGCCGTGCCGCTCGTGGCCGCCGCCTCCCTGGGGCACCTCCTCTACGGCGACTTCTCCCTCGGCCTGACGACGTCGCTGCTCGTGGGAGCCGTCCCGGGCGCCTGGTTCGGGGCACGCGTCTCGAGCCGGGCGCCCGGCGGCATCATCCGGCGAGCGCTCGCGATCCTCCTCCTCGCCTCCGGGCTGCGCCTCGTCGGGGTGCCGGTGGGCTGGGTCGTGGCCGCCGCGGTCGCCGCGCTCGTGCTCGGGAACCTGCTCTGGGCGGCGGTCCGGAAGAGGATGACGGCCGGCGTCGACACACGACGAGGGCCCCTCCCCGTGGGGGAGGAGCCCTCGTGAGCGGTGACGCGCGGCGCTACTTGACGGCGACGTAGTCACCCGTCGACGTCGCGGCGGCGTAGTTCGCGGTGCCCGCGAACTTCACGCGCCACACGCCCGGGACGGACTGGGTGCGCCGGGCCGCGAACGTGCCGTCGGCGCGCGTCGTGAGGGTCGCCACCTTCGTCGGGCCCTTCGGACCCGTCGGGTCGAACCACACGGTGACCGTCTTGCCCTGGTAGGCGGTGTAGTGAAGGGTCCCGCGGACGGACGTCGCGTGCGTCAGCCTGCCCACGACCGTGACGGTGCCGCCCTTCTTCACGGGCTCCGGGGACGCGTTCACCGTCAGGTGCGTCTTCCTCTTGCTCACGACCACGTAGTCACCGGTCGAGCGCACCGCCGCGTACGACGACGTCCCCGCGTACTGCGCGCTCCACACACCGGTGGTCTTCGCCGTGAGCTTCTTGGCGTACGTGCCCGCGGAGCTCGTCGTGACCGTCGCGACCTTGGCGCGCGGGGCCGCGCCCGCAGGGTCGAAGTACACGTCGACCTTCCTGCCGCTGTAGGCGACGTACTTCTTGGCCGTCTGGCTGTAGCGGTTCAGCCTCCCGGCGACCGTGAGGGTCTCCCCCACCGCCGCCGGCTCCGGGGACGCGTTGACCGTGAGCGCCGTCGGGAGCTTCACGTGGAAGCGCGCCGTCACGTCCACGAACGGGTCGACGTCGCCGTTGTAGACGTCGTCGATGGCGCCCTCGAAGACACCGACCTCGGCGCCCCAGCTGCCCGCGGGGCTGCTGACGTCGAGCGGGAACGAGGTGCTGAGCGACTTCGCGCCGGACGCGCCCTCGAGCGGCACGAGCACGACGTCGTCCGAGTCCCACGGCCCGACGACGACCGCCGCGACCTCGCCCTTGACGAGCGCGCGGCTCAGGGACGCCTTGATGGTGAGCGTGCGCGTCGCGTGCGGGTTGAGCACGACGTCCGCCGCCGAGACGTGGACGCTCAAGGGGCTCGCCGCTGGAGCCGGGTCAGCGGCCACGGCGGGCGCCACCGCGCCCGCGAGCACCAGCCCGGCAGCCGCGGAACCCGCGGCAATGATCCGACGAATCATGGATCCTCACTTCTTCGTCCCGCTGTTCCCCCCATGGGACCGTCACGCGGGACGGTGGACGGATCCTACGGCAGCACCCGTGCGATGCCGCTCTCGGACGGGCAGCCCCTCCCGGACGGCGGTCCGCTCTGAACGCCTCACCCATCCACTACCCTGGCGGATGCCCTAGCGCTTGCCCACTCCCCGACAGGCCTCCCATGCAACTCGCCACCGCCGCGCCCGCGAGCGCTCCGACGACCGGCGCGTCGCGCCCGGTCGAACCTCCGCGTCGCGACATCCAGGGTCTCCGCGCGCTCGCGGTGGGCCTCGTGGTCCTCTCGCACTTCTGGCCGGGCCGTCTGCCGGGCGGTTACATCGGGGTCGACGTCTTCTTCGTGATCTCCGGGTTCCTCATCACGTCCCACCTCCTCACCAAGCCGCCGCAGCGCTGGCGCGACCTCGGGGCGTTCTGGGGCCGCCGGGTGCGTCGCCTCCTGCCCGCGGCCAGCCTCGTGCTGCTGGTCAGCCTCGCCGCGAGCGTCGCGTTCCTCCCCGCCACCGCGCTCCCCCGGATCGCGCACGAGACGGCGTCCGCCGCGCTCTACGTGGAGAACTGGGCGCTCGCCGGGTCCGCGACCGACTACTTCGCGGCCGACGACCTCCACACCCCGGTCCAGCACTACTGGTCGCTCTCCGTCGAGGAGCAGTTCTACATCGTGTGGCCGCTGGTGATCGGTGCCGCGCTCTGGTGCGCCCGCCGGTTCCGCTCACGCTTCCCGTGGGTCGAGGTCGGTCTGGCCGCCGTCTTCGTCGCGTCCCTCGCCTACTCGTTCGCCGACACCGCCAGCAAGCCGGCCCAGGCGTACTTCGTCACCCCGACCCGCATGTGGGAGCTCGCGCTGGGTGGCCTCGTCGCGCTCGTCGCGGTGCGCGGGTACCGGCTCGTGCCGCGCGCAGGCCGCGCTCCCCTCGCCTGGCTCGGCATCGGGGCGATCGTCGCGTCCGCGCTGCTGTACGACGCGGCCACGCCCTTCCCCGGCATCGCGGCGCTCCTGCCGACCGTGGGCGCCGCCGCAGTGATCGCCGCGGCGGCCGACGACGCGCCGTGGTCCCCCGACCGGGTCTGGAGCGCGCGCGGCGTCCAGCTCACGGGTGACATCTCGTACTCGATCTACCTGTGGCACTGGCCGCTCATCGTGGTCACGCCGTTCGTGCTCGGCCACGACGTGTACTGGCCCGTGAAGATCGCGCTCATGGTCGTGGCCTTCCTCCTCGCGTGGCTGACCAAGGTCCTCGTCGAGGACCCGGTGCGCCGCAGCCGCGGCCTCGCCCGGCCGCTGTGGCGCACGTTCCTGGTCGGCGCGCTGCTGATGGGCGTCACCGTCGGGGCCGCGACGGGGGTGCGGATGCACGAGGAGCACGTCGCGCAGCAGGCTCAGGACGCGGTCGCGTCGGCGCTCCACGCCGACTCGACGTGCTTCGGGGCGGCGGCCGCGCGGGAGAAGGCGTGCGACTTCGTCGGGAGCAAGCTCCTCACCCCGGCGACCTACGCCAAGACCGACAAGGCCCAGGTGTACGAGGACGACTGCTGGAACGCGCAGCCCTTCACGTCGCGCAAGACCTGCACGTACGGCGCGAAGAACCCCACCAAGCGGATCGCGCTCGTCGGGAACTCGCACGGCGGCTACTGGCAGCCCGCGCTGGCCGACATCGCCACCCGAAACGGCTGGCAGGTCACGACCTACCTCGCTTCCCAGTGCTACCCGGCGGACGCGGTCCAGCTCATCGGGCCCGCCTCGGACGGCGAGAACTGCCGGAAGCTCGCGCGCTGGCAGATCTCCTCGATCGCGTCGGGCCACTACGACCTCGTCGTCGCGTCCAACCGTACGTGGCTCCAGCTCAAGGGCGTCGCCGCCGCAGACCGGGGCGACGTCGCGCGCGGGCTGTTCGCGAAGACGCTGAAGACGTGGACGGACGCCGGTGTCCCCGCCCTCGTGATCCGCGACGTGCCGTTCCACCAGAAGCCCGTTCCCGACTGTGTCGCCGAGAACCCGACCGACCTGGCGGCCTGTGCCGACCCCGAGAAGACGGCGCTCGTCCGCGACCCGCTCTTCGAGGCGGCGCGCGGTGACCGGTCGGGCATGGTGTCCACGCTCGACCTCACGCCGCGGTTCTGCAAGGACGGGACGTGCTACGGCGTCGTCGGGGGCGTGATCGCGTACTTCGACCAGGGCCACATGTCCGCGACGTTCTCGCGCACCCTCGAGGCCGACGTCGAAGCGCCCCTCGCCCGGGCGCTCGGGGAGTGAGTTCCCGGCGGTCAGCGGCGCGCACGCCACCCCGATCCCCGCGGCGGGCCCGCCGACGATCCGGGTAAGCGCCTCGAAACGTCGAGGGTTCTCGGAGCGCGCCCCGGTCGTGGGCGCGTCGGGGTCGGGCGACGCGCCCGCCGGGCGCGTCCGCTGCTCGACGGCTCTCCCCCCGTCGCGCGGCACTCGCGCAGGCCGGCTGCGTCACGTGAACCCCCGGCGACAGCGAGACGTCTCGTAGGCGAACGGCAGGTTTCGTCTGGCGCGCGCGACACGATACGATCCACCGCGCGGCACAACCGGTCCGCGCCCGTCCAGGGGAAGATGCAGTCCGATGAAGATGCCGATCATGCTCGTCTACGGCACGAGGCCCGAGGCGATCAAGATGGCGCCGATCGTGAAGGCCCTCGAGGCGTCGGAGCACTTCTCGTGCGTCGTGGTCGTCACGGGCCAGCACCGCGGGATGCTCGACCAGATCAACGCCGGCTTCGGCGTCGTCCCGGCACACGACCTCGACGTCTTCGCCCACGGACAAGGCCCGGACCTGGTCGCTGCGCGGACGATGCAGGGACTCAGCCCGATCCTCGAGGACGTCGCGCCGGCGGCGGTGCTCGTGCAGGGCGACACCTCGTCGGCGCTCGCCGCAGGCCTCAGCGCGTTCTACCACCGGATCCCGGTGGTCCACGTCGAAGCCGGGCTGCGCACCGAGTCGATCCGGTCTCCCTTCCCCGAGGAGGGCAACCGCCGGGCACTCACCCACATCACGGACCTCCACCTGACGCCGACCGAGCACACGCGGAAGAACCTCCTCAGCGAAGGGGTCGACCCGGACTCGATCGTCGTCACGGGAAACACCGTGATCGACGCGCTGCTCCTCGCCTCGACGGTCGAGCACACGCCCGCCGACCCCGTCCTGATGGAGACGCTCCGCTCGCCGCGCCGCCTGGTCCTCGTCACGTCGCACCGGCGCGAGTCCTGGGGTGCGCCGATGGAGCGGGTCGCGCGGGCACTCCACCGCCTCGCCGCGAGCGAGCCGGACGTGGACTTCGTGTTCCCGCTCCACGCCAACCCCGTGGTGCGGGAGTCCTTCGCGCCGCTGCTCACGGGCCTCGACAACTTCCGGCTCACCGAGCCGCTGGACTACCTCGACTTCGCGCACCTCCTGCGCAAGAGCGCCCTCGTGCTCACCGATTCCGGCGGGATCCAGGAAGAGGCGCCCTCGCTCGGGAAGCCGCTCCTCGTCATGCGGGAGGACACCGAGCGCGGCGAGGGTGTCGCCGCAGGGGCCGCCCGGCTCGTCGGCACCGACGAGGACCTGATCGTCGACACGGCGCAGCTCCTCCTCCACGACGAGGCCTCGTACGCGCAGATGTCGAACGCCGTGAACCCGTACGGTGACGGGCGCGCCGCGGCGCGCACCGTCGCCGCCCTCGACCACCTGTTCGGCAGGGGCGCCCGCCTCTCCGACTTCCGTCCTCACGCCTGACCCGCTGGAGAGCTTCGTGAACACCCGCACCTTCGAGACCGTCACGGTCGTCGGCCTCGGATACATCGGTCTCCCGACGGCGGCCGTCCTCGCCTCGGCGGGCGTGCGCGTCCACGGCATGGACGTCAGCCCGCGGACCGTGGAGGCCATCAGCTCGGGCGCCGTGCCGTTCGTCGAGCCCGGCCTCGCCGAGTACGTCGAGGAGGCCGTCCGTGCGGGCCGCCTCACCGCGTCGCACACCGTCGAGCCCGCGGACGCCTACGTGCTCGCTGTCCCGACGCCGTTCCACGAGGACCGCTCCCCCGACCTCACGTACGTCGTCGCTGCCACCGAGTCGATCGCGCCGACGGTCGCCGCAGGCTCGCTCGTCGTGCTGGAGTCGACCTCCCCGCCCGGGACGACCGAGCTCGTCGCCCGCCGGCTGAGCGAGCTCCGCCCCGACCTCGTGACCGACGGCGCGCTCGACGTCCATGTCGCGCACTGCCCCGAGCGGGTCCTCCCCGGCTACGTGATGAAGGAGATCGTCTCCAACGACCGCGTCGTCGGCGGTCTCACGCCCGCCGCCGCCGAGGCCGCCCGCGACCTCTACCGTCTGTTCTGCGTCGGCGAGATCCTGCTCACCGACGCGACGACCGCCGAGATGGCGAAGCTCGTCGAGAACTCGTTCCGCGACGTCAACATCGCCTTCGCGAACGAGCTCTCGCTGATCTGCGACAAGCTCGGCGTCGACGTCTGGGAGCTCATCGAGCTCGCCAACCACCACCCGCGGGTCAACATCCTGCGTCCCGGACCGGGCGTCGGCGGCCACTGCATCGCCGTCGACCCGTGGTTCATCGTCGCCGCGGACCCCGAGGGCAGCCGACTCATCCGCACCGCCCGCGAGGTCAACGACAGCAAGCCCGAGTGGGTGCTCGACAAGGTCGCCGGTGCGATCGAGGGCGTCGAGGCCCCCGTCGTCGCGGCCCTCGGCCTGGCGTTCAAGCCCAACATCGACGACCTCCGCGAGTCGCCCGCACGGCGCATCGTCGCGGAGCTCGCCGACCGGCACCCCGGGGCCACGGTCCGTGTCGTCGAGCCGCACGTGGAGGCCCTCCCCGCGGAGCTCGCGAACCGTCGCAACGTCGAGCTGACCGACCTCGCCCGCGCGATCGACGGCGCCGACTGCGTCGTCGTGCTCGTCGCGCACGACGCCTTCACCGGCACCGAGCTCGCGGGAGCGTCCGGTCACGTCCTCGACACGACCGGCCTGCTCGCCTGAGCCCTCGGACCGTCAGCTCCAGCGAGCAGCGGGCACCAGCGGCAGGACGGGCTGCTCCCGACGCCCCATGCGCCACCACGGGCCCCGCGTCCCGACGTTGCGGAGCACCTGCGCCCAGGGCCCCGGCTCGTTCAGGACGAGCTGGACGATCTCCTTCAGCTCAGCTGGCGGGACGGCGACGTGGCCCTCGCCCCACGCCCTCTCGAGGATCCACGTCCGGTCCTTGTCGTCGAGCTTCTCGACGAACGGCCGCAGGTGCTGGTCGCGGTGCCTGTCGCCCGTGTTCTGGATATAGAGCAGGTCGCTCGCACGGCCGTCGTACGTCGTCGTCAGGTCGAAGTCGACCGCCGCGAGGGCTTGCTCGAGGTCCGGCTCGTCACCACGGTCCCAGGCGACTTCGAGATAGCGCCTCACGGAACGTTGGACGTACCGGGCGATGTTCGTCTGCGGGTTGACCGCGATGGCCAGCGCACCCGGGAGGTGGTTCGCGTAGTACATCGCAGCGAACCCACCGCCCGAAGCGCCGAAAGTCGCAAGCCGTGTCCCGCCGGCAGTGTGGTGAAGGTGCTCGATGATGCGGAGCAGGGCCGGCTGCAGCGGCAGGCCGTCGGCTCCGGCGTACCACGCCAGGTCGAGGCCCTCGTCGTCGTACAGGACCGGGTCCGCGACGAACACCCGGTTGACGGGAGCACCACCGGTCAGGTTGAACCCCGTGAAATGCGGGCTGGGGTAGGCATCGCGCCGAAGGGCAGCGTGGAACAGCACAATCGTGGTCGCCGCGCCTGCCGGCTCGAAGATGAGGTCGACGACCGAGCGCCCCACGCCGACAGAGTGCAGACCCGTCGGAACGCTCGAGAGGGACTCGAGCTCAGCCACATCGGTGTACTCGTGGACCGGGCGCTTCCACCGGTCCAGATCGCGTCCTTGCATCGTCACGTCCGCTCTCTCGGAGTCTGTGGGCTCACCGTCGAACCGCGTCAGAGGTCGAAGCCCATGAAGCCGAGCTCCTGCTCGATCACGCGCGCCGCATCCGACTGCCGCCGCACCCGCTGCGCGGCCGCCGCGGACATCCGGAGGAACCTGTCGGGGTCCTCGTAGAGCGCGTCGATCCCGTCCGCCAACCCGCCCGCGTCCTCCGCGCCTGCCAGAAAGCCGCAGTCCTCGTCGACGAACTCGGGAACGGCGGACACGCCACTCGTGACCGGCACCATCCCGGACGACATGGCCTCGTCTCGGGAGACTCCCTGGGTGTCCTGGCGGGTCGGGCAGAGGAAGACGCCGTTCTCCCGGTAGAGCGCGGCCAGCTGTGTCCGCGACAGGAATCCCTGCTGGATCGTGACGTTGGCGAACCCGCGCAGCGGCGCCAAGGTCCGGTCGAAGTGCGGACCGTCACCCACGAACGTGAAGCGCAGCTGGTCGAAGTACGGCTTCTCGGCGAGCCTCAGCACGGCTTCGACGGCAAGGTCGTTGGCGTACTTCCGTGACGCGTACGGCCTCACCGAGAGAATCCGAAGGCGCTGATCCGCCGTCTTCTCGCGGAACGGGAAGACGTCTGTGTCGACGGGGTTGTGAATGACGGCGACGCGGTTTCGGGGAAGGGTACGACCGAGGTCGGCCTCGGTCTCCTCGAGGAAGTGCCGCGACACGAAGATGTAGTTCACCCGCGGGTCGTCCAGCTCGACGAGCCGCTCCCAGAACGCCGCCCGTGCTCGTCCATCCCGCTCGAACCGTTCCCGGTCCTCGTCTGGTTCGAGAAACTCGAGTCGCCGCGACCAGTGTTGGATCTCCGAGCCGTGGAACCAGAGATAGAACTGCGTCGTCGACGACGCCGTCCGAAGCTCCTCCCACATGCGCTCGTTGAGGAAGTGGACCAGCACGCGTTCGACGCCGGGCTCCCGAACTGCTCGTCCTAGCACCTCGAAAGGCATCCGGCTCGCCTCGATGCCCTCGAACTCCGCGAACTCCAGCTCCTTGTGGCGCGGGTTCCCGATCGCCACGTCGACGTCGACCCCGCGCTGCCGGTACCGAAGCACGCGACTGTGCACGAACATGTACTTGTAGAGGTCCTCCCGGCTGGGATACGCCGTCGACACCACGAGCGTGCCGGTCCGCGGGACCAGGGCACGTCCCTCGGCGGGAAGCTGGTGCCACACGGCCTTGATATCCGCTCTGCCGGTCGCCTCAGCGCGCAGCTCGAGGGTTGCCGAGACAGCCGAACGCGGGAACTCCCCACGGACTGCCCGGCCAACTGGCGCCACCACGGTGGCGACTACCTCGTTCTCAGCGTCGCGAAGGACGAGCGCGACGTCGACGCCGTGGCCGACGCCGTCCACCCGCAGCATCACCTTGTTGGCGCGCCAAAGACGTCGCGGTGAGATGGTCCGCGGCAGTTCGACGACCGTCGGTTGTCCGTCCAGTCCTTCGACGCGCAGCAGCGTGCCGTCGACCAGTGTCACCCCCGGGACCTGTTCGGTGAGCCATCCGTGGAGGATTGCTCCCACCCAGCCCCGACCAGCGATCGAAGGAACCTCCTCGAGCTCGTCGAGGACGCTCGGCGTCCGGACGTGGTGGTAGTGACGGAGCCGGCGCAGGGACACCTCGACATCGTCCGGAAGAGCGTGTCCGAGGGTGACGATCCGGCGGCCGAGAGCCTTCACGACCGGTTGCCCGCGCAGTCCCTGGACCACATCTTCGGCACGCAGCGCCGAGTCCCTCACCATCGCGCGCGACCAGGACGCTTGCTTCACGTAGGCGAACTCGGGATCGTCCGCGTCCGGACGCACGACGACCTCCGCATCCGCATAGCGGAGGCCGAGCGCGAGGTCGAGCAGGTGATAGCTGTCGTACTGCTGGTCAGGAGCGAGCATCGCGAGCCCGACGACGACGTGGTCGTCGGTCCAGAGGGCGCCACCGTCCCACTCCTCGAACGTGAACGCTGCGAGGCCTTCCTCGATCGCGCGGGCAGCAACCGCGGGCTCGATGGTCAGCACCATCGCGTCGGCTCGGACACCGCGCTGGTCACGGAGCACTGCCAGCATGAGGTCGAGCTCGTCCGGCGTGTCGGCACGGAGCACCACGGCGACGCGTGGGCCGCCCCTGTCAGGCGCGACGCCTGAGATCACCGACCGAACCGCGTCCCACCGATCCGCGTACGTGTGCTCGGACATCACGCGCCGAAGCCCCTCGGATCGGATCATCCGCTCAAGGAGCGGATCACGATCGAGATCGACGAGCCAGCGCACGGCCTCCCGCCCGTCGTCGGTCAGCTTGACGACGTCACCGAACAACAGGGAGAGCGCCCGGTTGTAGTTGGACAGGACCAGCGTCCCGCTCGCTAGCAGCTCCAGCGCCCGCCGAGCGAACATCGAGTCGGACTGCTTGACGGTGTTGATCGTCAGACCGACCCGATACCGCCGGTACGCCGCGGCCATCTTGTCAGCAGGCAGGGAACCGACGACGAGCTCCTGTGCGTACTCCGGGTAGCGGAACTGCTCCGCGTTCGATGCAGCGTTGCGGTCGTAGATCGCCAGCTCGCGCCCGGCGGCGACGAGCGCTGAGGCGATCGCGTCGAAGTCGCGCATCCGCTGGGGATACTTCCGGTAGTACGAGCCGGCGAACATGATCGCGGAGCTCCGCGGCCCGCGAACGAAGGGGTTGACCTCCCGCGGCTGAACAGCAAAGCCCAGCGCATGCACTCGATCGTGCCCGAGCCGCGCTCGATAGCGCCCGACGATGTCGACGTCGGTCGTGAAGACGAAGTCGAAGAGGCCGGCCACGCCCACGAACTGCTCGAAGCGAACAGGGTCCTCCTTGTTCCAGAAGACTGTCGCAACCGACCCCGCCCGCGCCCAGTCGAGGATCTCCCGCAGCTCGGGCGGCGCCGTGTGCACGACGTCCTTCCACGCCTCGTCGCGCCCGCGCCACGCCGACTCGACGAACACCAGATCGGGATCGAACTCCTCGAGGGCCTCCTTCCAGCCCTCGCGCGGGATGTCCGCCCAGTCGCAGTCCGGTGAAAAGCCCAGCCGCGTGAAGTCGTCGGTGATCGCCGCCACCCGCAGTCGCGGCCGCCTGTTCACCCGCGCGCCGAACCTGGCGCGCACCCGCGCGAGATGCTCCTCTTCCAGAGCCCGGCTGAGGATCAGCGGACCCGTGGGCAGTCGGAGTGGCGTCCGTGGGGCGGACGTCGTCGCAGGGCTCGACGACGCGATCCGCAGCAACGTGACGGGGAGCTTCACGAGTCGCCCCGGCGAGGTCCGCGCGCGTCGAAGAGCCTCGCCGACCCGATACCAGCGTCCGGAACGGACCGCCTCGAGCTCGGCCTGGGACGTCGCCAGCTGGGCGTCGACCGCGAGCGCGCGCCGCCGTGCGACCAGGGTGGCGCGCACCTGACCCGTGAGCGACCGCGCGAGCTCGTCCACGGCGTCGCGAGCCTCGGTGCTCCCGGTGTCGTCGTTGGCGAGCTCGCGGCTGAGGCGGCTCCGCTGGCGCAGAGCCTCTGACGCCATGGCCGAGGTGCGCGCCAGGTCGGCCTTCGTCTGCGAGTGCTCGGTGGAGAGTGCTCTGAACCGCTGACGGGCCGCTGAGAGGTCGCGCCGGAGAACGTGCTCGTCAGCGCTCCGGTAGGCCGAGGCGGCCCCGGCCGCCGCGGCGTCCCGGAGGTCTGCCGCCGTGAGCCGTTCCACCGGGACGAAGAGGTGGGTCGGCGTCGCGTTGAAGGAGCGCACGAACGCGTAACCCAGGGGAACCAGCTCGGGGACGAGCGCGGCCAGAGCCTCAGGCGACTGCGCCTCGACGTAGAGAAGGGGCCGGCACCTGCGCAGAGTCTCACGACCGCCCTGGATGACCGCCAGCTCCATCCCTTCCACGTCGACCTTGAGGACCGAGACCTCCGTGGAGCCGAGCTCGGAGTCCAGCGTCGAGACCGGGAACTCGTCGAGGCCGGGGCCGTCCGCCCCGTCATCGAGGGCGACGCGCTGTGCACCAAGGTTCGCCTCGTCGAGCGCTGCGAAGTGCCCCTTCCCCGGCGCATCGCCGACCGCGACGGGGCGCGCGTCGACAACGTGGTCGAGACCGTTGAGCTTGATGCTCTCGCGCAGGGCGTCGACCAGCTCACCATTCGGTTCGAAGGCGATCACGCGGGCGCCGGTCGTGGCAGCGACGTAGATCGCGTGGTTGCCGACGTTGGCCCCGACGTCGACGAACACCGCACCCGAGCCGAGCCGGTCCGCGATGTCGCGCAGCATCTCGTGCTCGTAGGGCCTACCGGTCTCGCTGATCGTCCGCTGGATGTAGTCGACCGGCGCGTGGGGAAGGACCATCGTGTACGTGCCCTCGTCGAGCTCCAGCACGACGGTCGCACCGCTCGGCGGCTTCATGAATCTCCTCCAGGGTGCCGAGGCATGCGCCCCGTCCGAGCCTCGCGCGGCAGCCGCGCCTTCTCTGCCGTCAGGCGCACGTCGCTACGCCGTCACGGGGGACGATGACGTCGGAGCCGCCCTCCAGCAGCGGCACCACCCTGTCTGGAACCCGCGCCCGGCTCTCGTCCGACGTCGGTCGCCAGCTGCCGGCGAGGCCGCGGGCACGCACCCAGCCGACCTTCCGCATCCACGTCTCCTGGTGATCGTCGACGTCGAAGGCCAGGCTGCACGCCAGATCGTCGTCGGCGAACAGTGTGACCAGAGCTGCAGACCACGCCAGCTCGTCGGGCGCACCGCGCCGCGCCCGGAGAGCGCCGCCGCGAACGAGGACCCGGAGCGTGAACTCGGGACACACCTCGCGCAGCACGCGCAGTTGAGCGACAGCAGCCAGGAGCTCCCCAGCGCTCGGTTCGACGATCCCGAGCTGGAACTGATGAGCGGGGAGCGAGGGCCTCGTGACGGTGTTCTTGCCGACAGCCGACGCCACACCCAGATCGACGTCGAAGACGGACTGAAGCCGCTCCGAGGCACGTCCGACGGCGAAATGTGCGGCAGCACGCCGCGCTGCCGCACTGGCTCGATCGAGGAGCCCGCGATCGACGGCGACCGCGGCGAGCGTGTCGAGGATCCGCCCGTCGTCGACGAACAGCGGGTAGTCCTCGCCCAGCAGCTGCTCGTGGATGCGGTTACGGTTCACGATCGGGGCCACGCCGGCCGCGCCGTACTCGAGCAGCTTGGTCGAGAGCTCGTGACTGGCGTCCATCTCGGGATCCCGCCAGCCGAGCCCGATCTCGAAGCCGGAAAGACGCGCGACGGCCTCGTCGCGGCTCATTCCGCCGAGCCAGGTCACGCCTGGCGACCCCGTCACGGCAGCTCGCATGCCGCCGACCCAGTCGGGCACGGCCGGGTCGTTCTGGAACTTGTCCCCGATCAGCGTGACCTCGATGTCGAACCCTCGTTCCGCCGCCTGCGCCGGCAGCGCGCACATCTCGCGGGTGTACCAGCGGCGCGCGAACTTGCCGGAGTAGACCAGGCGCAGCGGGCCATCGGCCCCAGCGACCGGCCGAGGCTCGGCGAACGACGAGTCAGGGACCATAGGGGGAAGGAGGTGGGTCTTGCCTCGTGCCTCCGGCACGTGGAACTCAAGGAAGTCACGCGCCTCGTCCGTCTGTGCGAAGACACCACGGGACGCCCCGACCGTCGCAGCGAGCTCCGCCTGGATCTCCGTCGTCATCTCGGCAGCCGTCTGCGGAACGTCGGTCATGTAGGACCACAGTCGAGGCCCGACGACCTCGGACCGTGCGAGCGCGCCGCACACCGCGCGTCCCCGGCAGATGACGACGTCGTAGCCCTCCCGCTCGACGAGCTGCTCGATCCGTGCGGACGCGCCGCCGACGTCGTACTGCCGCGCCGGCATGCGGCGCGTGCGCTCGGGCTCGCTGAGCCAGCGGACGCCTTCGATCCGCTGCAGGTCCTGGGCGAGCACGCCGGTGACGGGTGCCTTGAGGAGCACGTCGACGTCGAACGACGTCCTGGACAGCGACTCCGCCATCGAGAGGAGCCAGATCGCGGACCCGTCGAGCACGTTCAGGTTGACGTGGCCGTACAGGAGCACGCGACGGGGCGTGGAGGACGAGCTTGGCTGGTTCATCGGAGCGATCCCCCCAGGTGTGCGCCGACCATCGCTACGATCTCCGCCACGCCGCCCGGGACGGTCGAGGTGGCGAGCTGACGGATCGCCGCGGTGTTGACGTCTGGCGTGAGTGCGGCCGTGACGACCACGAACGGCAGACCATGGCGCTCGGTCCAGTCCGCCACGGCCTGGAGCTCGACGAGGCGCCCCTCCCCTGCGCTCGACGTCGTCGCGAACCAAGCGCCCTCGGCGAAGGCTCGCTCGTCGACCACGACGGCGTCGGGCTGGAACGCGTCGAGCGACGCGAGCGCGAGGCCTGGGACCAAGGGACGAAGGGTGCCCACCGGGCGCCATTCCGCAAGAGCCGCAGGAGAGGCGACCAGTGCCACGCGGAAGTCGGTCGCCGGCTCGTCGAGGGCCCGACCGGCCGCACGGAAGGCCAGAGTGGCCGTCTCGGGCGCCGGAGCGGGGGGCTCGGGCGCGGTGCTCGCGACGACTGCGGCCGAGGCGGTCGGCGCGGGTCGCGCCGGCACCGGGGCCGGGGCCGCGGTCCGCTGCGGCCGCGGCACCCGTGCGAGCCGGGTCGCCTGGCGCCGGACCTCCCGGTTCTGCGTCGCCAGCCGCCGGTAGAGCAGGTCGAGCCCGACGAGCCCGACGATCACGAGGAGCCCCGTCGCCACGAGGACGAGCGCCCGCGTCGCGGGGACGTCCGCGACGGCGAGTCCGAGAAGCACGAGATAAGCGACGAGCACCAGCGCGCCGAGGGCCCGGGCACGGCGGTATCCGAAGCCCCGGGCAGCATCGGCGAGCCTGCGCCGCACCGCGTTGGTCGTCACGAGCTTCTCCTCATGGTTCGTTCGGTGGGCACGCTCGAGAGAGCGGGCTCGGGCGCCGCCTGCGCGAGGATCGTGCGCAGGACCTCGAGGGCGGCAGCGGTGTCGCCGAGGGTCGAGCGTGCGTCCAGGTCTACGGCGGCGAGGGTCGAGCCTTCCTCGACGATCCCCCAGATCGGGACGCCGGCGCCGCGGTAGTCCGCCAGCTTCGACGGCAGGTACGGGTTGACGGGGAACGCTTCGGGCGTCCGGGCGTCGGCGAGGACGAGCCAGTCCATCCGCCGGGCGGTCGCGAGGAAGTCGAAGTACGAGAGTGCCTCGTGAACCTCGACGACGTCCTCGGCGGGATGTCCGGCCACCGCCTCGACGGTGCGGTCGTAGGCCGCGGTGTAGACGACGAGCCGGACCCGTGCGCGCTCGTCGGCTGCGAGCTCCGCGAACGGGTCGAGGATGTCCCCGACGCCGCGCACCGTGTAGAAGTTGCCGAAGTACCCGATCGTGACGGGACCCGTCGGCAGGCGTGCGTCCACGTCCCCCAGCTCGTAGAGCGCAGGGGCCGGGATCGGGTGGGGCGCGATCTCGCTGTGGCGCCTCGCCCGCTCCGCGACCTCGGGTGCGGCGCACAGCGACAGCATGAGGTCGCGCTGGTTCTCGTTGGTGAAGACGATGCGGTCGGCGAGCGCGAAGACCATCCACTCGACCGCGTCGAAGAACCTGTCTCCCGACCAGCCAGGCAGCCCGCGTGCCCGCACGGCGGCGTCGATCTCGTCGAGGATCTCGCTCGGCGGCATCGGGTTCTCCCGACGTTCGCCGTTGGGGCGGACCGCGAGCGGGTCCGACAGCTCCGCGGTCCACGGGACGTCGGGGCGCCTCGTCTTGTACCAGGCGGCGAGGACGCTCGCCGACGCCCACATGGACCTGCTGTACAGCCACTCGTAGGTCCCGACCGACGCCTCGCGTCGCTCGACGGCCGCCATGCCGAGCCGGCAGAACTGCTCGACGTCGGGCCAGTGGCCGGACGTGATGCGCCCTCGGACCTGTGTCCGCCGGCCGAGGTTGCGCCGCGAGAGCTCGAGCGAGCGCTCGTCGACGGGACGCCGGCCGGTCATGTCGTTGGTGACGACGTCGTACGCGTCGTCCCCGGTCTCGAGACGGCGGGCGACGACGAAGCCGGACGTGTCGAGGAACGGCGGATACACGTACGCCACCGTGAGCCCGCGCGAGCACGCCGCGTTGAGCCGCTGGGCGTCGAAACGGCGCAGACCCCGGGCGGCGACGTCGTCGAGGATCCGGCCCCGCAGCGCCGGCTCCGCCGCGGCCGCACGGCCGAGCTCCGCGGTGAGCGCGCCGCGGGCGGCGTCCCAGGCCGGCGCCCAGCGCGTGTCCGCGGGTTCGGGGTCGAGGAGCGCGGCAGCCTCGACGAGGGCGCCGACCTCGTCGGCCGTCGGCGGCGGTGTCGTCCGCGCAGGGATCACGACGAAAGCCGGGACGGGAGCGGTGGACAGGCGGCTCGCGACGCCGACGCGCAGACCGACGTCACCCCGGGTGACGACGTCGTCGGCGAGCGCCGCGCGTGCCAGGTCGGTGGGGAGCAGGACGCCGCGGGCCGTGAGGAGCCGCTCGGTCGCGACGGCCGCCGCACGCTCGGGCGGGCACGAGACCCCGACGGGGACGACGACGTCCTCGGGGGCGGTCGCGGCGGCGAGCAGCGCGGCGAGGTAGTCGGGGCGCGGCCGCTCCCCCGCGTCGAGCACGACGCAGAACGGAGCCCGGGCCTCGGTCAAGCCGGCCGCGCGCCCGTCGTGCGGGCTCCGGCCGACCGCCTCGACCAGGCGCATGCCGTGCGGCAGGGCGCGGTCCGCGACCTCGGAGACGACCAGCACCTCGAGCGCGTCGCGGACGTCACGCTGGGCGTCGAGCGCCGCCACGGTCTCGTCGGCGCCCTCGTCGCCGGTCACGACGACGGTCACGCGCGGACGGGCCGCAGGCAGAACCTTCCCGGCGAGGGCGCGGAGCCGTCCGGGTGTCACCGCACGGTCCTGACCGCGTCGTCGCCCGTGAGCGCCGGCGCGGGCGTCGGACGGACGGGCGGCGCCTCGGGTGCGGGGACGGATGCCGTGACCGGCTCGGGTGCGTCGATCGCGCGGACGGCCTCGACGACACGTGCGCAGGAGCGGTCGTCCCGGTGCGGGAAGGTCGCGGCCATCCGGGCGGCGTGCTCGGGTCCGGGGGTGAAGCCGTCGGCGGCGATGCGCTCGAGCGCGTCCAGCGCGCCGTCCTCGGTCTGCACGACGGGCCCGAAGCCGTCCTCCTCGTAGGAGAAGTAGCCCTGCCGGACGGTGTGCGTCCCCCCGAACGCCTCGTCCTGGTCGAACTGGTAGTAGACGATGGGGTGCCCGACGTAGGCGGCGTCGAAGACGACGGACGAGAAGTCCGTGACGACGACCTTCGCGCTGACGAGCACCTCCTGGATGTCGTTGCCGCCGTAGGTCAGGACCTCGACGTGCGGCGGGAGGTCGAGCCGCGACAGGTACGGCTGGATGTTGGGGTGCGGCATGAACGCGATCGTCGCGTCGTGCCGGCGCGCCAGCTCCGCGAGGCGCGGGGAGCGGAGCAGCCCCGACCACGCCCGTGCGTACCGGGTCTGCTCGAAGTCGTCGATGAGCTCACGGTCGCCCTTGGGGCCGATCTTGCCCAGGAGGTACTCGCGCCAGCTCGGCAGCACGAGGATCCGGCGCCGCCCCGCGCCCCCGGCCTGCTGGTCGAGGCGGAACAGGCGGTCGTGGCGGGGCAACCCGGTGAGCGCGACCTCGCGGGACGTGAACCGGTACATCGACTCGGTGCCGGCGATGGCCGCGTACTCGTCGGTCGTCGTCGTGAGGAAGAGGTCGAAGTTGCGCCGGTTCAGCCAGCGCGACAGGTCGGTGGCGATGACGCCGTGCTGGAGGAAGATGAACCGCCAGGCCGGAGCCCCGAGAGGCCGGAGCGACACGGGGTTGTACACGTACGGCCCCGCCTGCGACGAGATCACGTGGGTCGCGTTGAGGCACACGAGCTTCCAGCGCAGCGAGCCGTACGCCAGGAGGTGACGGTTCCCCTCACGCTTGAGCCGCTTCCAGTCGTGCGTCCCGCGCTCGAGGGCGAACCACGCCGGCGTGCCCTGCTCTTCAGCCCGCAGGTGCTTGAACAGGTGCTCGGCGTTGTCGTGCGCGCTGTCGACGCGGTCCAGGAGCACCCACGAACCACGGTACCGCCGCCGGATCGGGCCGAGACCCGCGATCGTCCGGGTCAGACGGTGGCCCCACCAGCGCGGGGAGAGCACGCGGCCGAGCAGACCCTTCGCGGTGAGATCAGGCGCCTCGCCCTTGGCCTTGCCGGCGAACGCCTCGGCCAGGCCCGGCGGCTGCCACTGGGTGCGCGACAACGGTGTACGGACCCGCGAGATCGGCACCGGCCTGCCGTCGAGCAGGACCTCCACGGCCGCCTGGCTGCTGACCCACATGATCCGCTCGCGCACGAGGGTGCGGCCCGCGTACACCTGGCACCGCACCTTGCCGTGGTGGGGAGCGGCAGGTCGCCCGTCGACGAGCAGCTCCTCGCGAGGCGCCGGCCCCGTGTAGCGATAGGAGAGCCGCACGAGGCGGCGGCGGCTGTCGTGCTGCTCGAGGACGATCGGCTCCTCGTGCCACGACTCCCCCCGGTAGCCGCGCCTGAAGGCGATCCGGCGGTCCAGCGGGAACGACGCGGTGTCGAGCGAATCGAGCACGTCCGTGTCGATCAAGGCGACGATGCGCTCCACCAGGTCGTGGAACGTGTCCGCGACGTGGTGCATCTCCGCGTTCATCTGCCCGGACAGCGTCTCGTCGGCGCGGAAGTACGTACCGACGTCCTGCAGGACGAGCTTCTGCACCCAGGTGGGGACCGGGCCCGAGACCGCGCAGTCCTGGAGGAGCCTCAGGTGACCGTGCTCGAGCGCCGTCGTGAACTTCGCCGGGTCGCGGAACGGCTCCCGGGCACCGGTCGCCTCCTCCTGGCGCCTGCGGAACCGGTACTCGGCGCCGCGGGCGAGCGCGACCCGCGCGTCACCGGCTAGCAGCGCCCGCGCCACCAGGTCGAGGTCGCCGAAGCCCGACGCGAGCTCCGGCGCGAACCGCAGCCCGGCCGCGCGGAGCACCTCGAGGTCCAGCACGAGGGTCCGGAGCGCGGACGTCACGGGGTCGGGCCGCACCGCGAGGTCCACGACGGCGTCGCGGGTCGCGAACGGGCCCTCGGACCTCGGCGGCTCGACCGTGCCGCGCGCCTCATCCCACACGAGCTCGCGCGCCAGGACGGCGCGCGTCCGGTGCTTCGTGGCGGTCGCACGCACCGCGTCGACGAACCCAGGAGCCCACACGTCGCGCGCGTCGGGGAACGTGACCCAGGTGCCCGGGGCGGCGTTCGTCTCGGCCCAGGCGAGCGCCGCGTTGCGAGCCGCGGGGACGTCTGCCTCGGCGTCGAGGACCGTGACCTGGCCGGGGAACCTGCCGGCCCACCGCGCGAGCACGGCCGGCGTCCCGTCCCGCGAGCCGGCGTCGACCGCGACGACCCGGAGCCCCGTCCACGCGTCACCCTGGGCCTCGAACGAGGCCAGTAGTGCAGGCAGCTCGGCCTCGACGTCCCGCGCGACGACCACCGCGATCAGGCTGGGCGCCCCTGCGCTCGCGCTCATACGTTCCTCTCCTCAGGCTCCGCCGGGGCCCGGCGGCTCCGGCGGCGACGCAATTCTAGGGTGGCGATCGGTGTGCTCGGGCACGCAGTCAACGCGTGCCCCGGCCGGTTCAGCGGCCGTCGAGCTCGAAAGCCGACCTGAGCGGGAAGTACGTCCGGAGCATCTCCTGGATCATCTGCGAACGGCTCTCGCGCTCGGCGTCGACGAGATTGGTGTCGTTGAGGCAGAAGACGTCGAAGTCACGTCCCCGAGAGATGCGGTTGAGCGTGAGCACGGCCTCGTCGCTCGCCATGTCCAGGTAGTCGTAGGCGATGTCCCCCTCGACGGCCCGCCCGGTGACGTACGCGTACCAGTGGTGCAGCGCCGACGCCACCGAGTGGTCCTCGGGGTCGCGGAAGCGCGACGCGACGAGCTGCTTGAAGACCTCCGGGTAGCGGTCCTCGAGCTCCTCGAGCACCCCGCGCTGCTGCGGGTGCGGCGTGTGCTTCACCTTGCGCGTGATGGTGCGGCCGACGAGGTTCTCGATGAGCTCACGGTTGTGCTTGGCCGCCGACATCACGGGCAGGTCGCGCACCGAGGGGAGCCCGAGCTCGAGGACGGACCGCGACACGAAGAACCGCGACAGCCCGTTGCCCTCGAAGAACAGCTCGGGTGCGACAGGCCGGCCGAAGAAGACGTCGTCGTTGAGGTACAGGTAGCGGTCGGCCAGACCTGGGATGTGGTGGAGCTGCGACTCGATCGCGTGCGAGTTGAAGACGGGCAGCGACGTCGTGTCGCTGAAGATGTCGCGGTGGTCGACGACCGAGACGCGCGGGTGGGAGACGTCGAGCCACTCCGGCACCTGCCCGGCGGTCACCACGTGGATCCGCCGCACCCAGCTCGCGAACATCTCGATCGAACGCATCGAGTAGCGCAGCTCGTCGTGCCCGAGGAACCGCGAGCTGCTCACGGCGTTCGGGTTGACGGCGCCGTCGGACAGCTCTGCCTCGGCCCGCGCCCGCGCGGCCTGCCACGCCGGGTCCGTCCCGTCGACCCAGGTGTAGACGACGTCGACAGGCTCCGCGACCTCCGTGAGACCGAGGTGGGTGACGAGCCTGCGGTCCACGCGCCGCTCGGCCGCCGCCCACGACGCGGGCGTCAGGTACGCCGCGATGCCGTTGTACCGCGGCGCCACGAGGGTGCCCCGCTCGTACGTGCCGCCGTCGGGGCACGGGGTCGTGTCGTCCTCGACGCGCGACCACAGCTCGAGCTCGACGGCCTCCGTCGAGGTCCCGAGGACCGTGCCGTCGGCCGCGACGAGGAGCCGGTAGACCGCGACGGCGGCGTCGTGGGGTCCGCGCCGCAGCCACCCGGCGAGCGGGACCCGCGCGCCGGACGGCCGGACGAGCGTCCACTCGCGGTCGGCGAGGGGCGCGAGCGCGTCGGCGAGCGCCGCCGCGTGCTCGCGTGGGACGACCACACGGGCAGGCGACTCGCCCAGGACCGCGAAGGGCACGCCGGCGTCTCGCAGCCTCCCGACGACGGCCTCGGCGGTCTCCCTCCGCGCCGCCCACGTGTCGAACCGGTCGACCACGCGGCCGAGCAGCGGCTCACGGAAGGTACCGGTGACCCGGTAGCCCTCGGGGACGCGCGGGACGCGGAACGTGAGCGCCGCCGCGGAGAGACCTCGCTGCCAGCCGAGCTGGCCGCGCAGGAAGCGCGAGATGCGCAGGCGCGAACCGATCGAGAGGTGAGCCGCCGCAGCGGTGCGCACGCCCATCCGGTCCCTCAATCAGTCGACTACACGTCCCCCTGCCACCGTCCGTCGAACGCACAGGCTCAACCCAAGCATGGAGGCGCGACACAGTGTATCCTCCCTCCGCGCCGGCCTCGGGGACCTCGTTCGGCCTGTGGACGGCCTCGCCGGACCTACCGTCCGAGCACCCGTCGCACGCGGCTCCGGACCCCCGGCCGGACGGACCGCACCGCCGGGGTGCCGCCGTCGGCCTGCTCCGCCGGATCCTCGGTGAGGTTCCAGTACGCCTCGGACTTCTTCACCGTGCTCGCGTCGGGCTTGTAGTAGGGACGCGCGACCGACAGGTGCGGTCGCTCCCAGGCGATGTCCCGGCGCACGACGCGCGCGGGCGCGCCGACGGCGATGCAGTTGTTCGGGATCCGTCCCTTGACGACCGAGCGGAACCCGACCACCGCGCCGTCGCCCACCTGGGCACCGGCCAGCAGCGCAGCGTCGAACGCCAGCCACACGTGGCTGCCCACCGTGATCGAGCGCGACCGGTTGACCCGCTTGCCCGACGTCACGTCGAAGATCGGGTGCCCGTCGTCGGCACGGACCTGGTTGCCCGTCGCGAACATCACGTCGTCCCCGATCGTGACCGTCGTGCCCTCGACCGCGGAGATCACGACGTTGCCGGTCGAGGAGACGTTCTGCCCGACGACGACCGTCGAGTCCTGCCCCACGCGCACGATGGCGCGGAAAGGCGGCACGCCCGCGCTCGAGCCGATCTCGCACGTGCCGCCGTCGCAGTCGAACGTCACGGACAGGTGCGCCAGCCGCGCCTTCGCGTCGACGCGCAGCACGTTGCCCGAGCCGCGGAAGACCACCTTGATCCGGGCGTCCGCGGGAAGCGTCCCCTCGAACTCCACGCGGTTCCCGCGGTCGTCGGACCAGGGGGCGAGGGACTCGAGCGTCGTCGGCATGACGGGTAGCCTAACGGCCCCCCGGACGGCTCCCCGACACCTCGGGTGCCGCCACGAGGTGCTCGCCGCGGACCACCGCGGCCAGCACCGTCGACGGCGTGACGGCACCGCGACCGAACTTGTACGTGATCTTGTGGACCGGGTACGACGCCACCAGCTCACCCAGCCGGTCACCGTCGTTCTCGCTCTCCAGCGCCGCCAGGAGCGCGAGCGCCTTGCGCGGGTGCTGGTGCCGCGACGCGTCCCAGTCCGAGCGGAACCGCGGATCCAGGAGGTAGAGCATCTCGAGCACGTAGTGGAGCTGGAAGTAGTCCGCGAGGTGGTCCTTGCGCTCCCACCACAGGAACATCGCCTCGCGCAGGAGCGTGACCGCGTACCCCCCGGCCACGGACGACATCAGCCACGATCCGACTCGCGGCCCCGAGTAGTTGAAGCAGAAGAAGTCCTGGTCGACGAGCTCGCTCAGGGCCGGGAACTCCGGCGTCACGAGGCACGTCGCGTCCAGCCACAGGCCGCCGAAACGGGCCAGGAGGTCGACGCGGATCAGGTCCGACAGGTGCGTGTAGTTCGTCCCGACGCGCTCGCGGACGACCGCCGGGATGTCGACGTAGTACGGCAGCGACTCGCCGTCGAGCGCGTGCACCCGGTCGCCGAAGACCTCGCGCACGGTGTCGTGGCAGCGCCGGACGAGGTGCGGCGCCGTCGCGAAGCCCTGGTGCCAGTAGGTGAAGACGGGTCGCCGGCCCTGGAGCTGCGAGGCGAACGGCGCCGGCTCGAGCGCGCGCGCCCGGATCTCGTCCAGGTGGTCGCGCACGAACCTGCCCAGCTCGATGCGGGGCTCGATGCCCTTGGGGTCGATCCGCATGGCCGTCGTCATGTCGAACGGGAGCGTGTCGTCACCGACCGCCGCCTCGAGCGCCACGGTCTTCGCGGCGTCGAGCTGTTTGCGCCGCGCGAGCACCGAGGACAGGGCGTAGCCGGCGGGACGAGCACCGGCGCCGTACGCCTCCCGGTAGCGCTGCTCCGCGAGGGCGAGGTCGCGCCGCTCCTCCGCGATGCGTCCCAGCGTCAGCTCCGCGAGGCCGCCCGTCGGGGCGCTCGCCGCCACCTCGAGCCGTGCGACCGCCCGCCCGTCGTCGCCCCGCCAGCGGGCGAACGTGCCCTGGACCAGCGCGACCCCCGGGTCCTCGGGGTACGTGTCGGCGAACCAGTCCTCGAGCAGCGCGAGCTCCTCGACGGCGTGCTCGGACCGGAGCGTCTCCGCCACCTCGACGAGCCGTCGGGCGGGCGACGGCGCGGCGGCGAGCAGACGGGCGAGGTCCTCGGGCTCGCGCAGGCGACGCACCGACGTCGACACGTCCGGGGCGCCCGTCCACGCGTACGTGTGCAGGTCGGTGTCCGGGGTCCGCCCGTCGAAGAAGTCGACCGGTCTGTCGGTCGCGGTGAGCACGAGCTCGTCCCAGTAGACCTCTCCCCCGCCTTCGGCCATGCCGGCGACGAACCGGATCCAGGCCGCGGTGGCGTCCGACGGCACGGTGAAGGTGTGACGGAGCGTGTGCGTCCCCACGGCGTTGGTGGCCGGGAGCGACGGCGACGGGTTCCACCGCCGGGTGCCGCCCGTGATCCACCCCGGCGAGATGCGCAGGTGGGTGGCGGCGAGCCGTCCCGTGAGCGGGTGCGGGAGCCGGAGGGTCGCCCCGACGGTGTACGTGCGCCCGGGCTCCAGCCCGAGCCGGAACGCGCCGTCGGCGTCGCGCCCGCCCGGCGCGAAGTGCGTGTCGTACTTCTCGTTCACGCCGACCACGCGCAGCGATCGCGAGCCCGACGCGGCCCACTCCCGCGAGAGCGTCGCGTCGATGTTGCGGTGCAGGTAGTAGCCCCCCGCCGCGGGAAAGACCGGCGGACGGTCGCCGTCGCCCGCGAGGCCGAACGCGCCGTTGGGGACGAGGTTGACGACGTCCGCCGCCGCGAAGCGACGCACGGGGGCCGCCGGGGCGCGTGTCTCCCCGGGCCGAGCGCCGTTCGCCGCACGGTCGTCGGTCGATCTGCGGAACTTGAGCTTGCTCATCGTCTCGTCCGTTCAGCCCGCGACCCGGCGGCGTGCCGCCCCGGCGACCCTGCGTGCTCTGCGCACGCCCGTCCGGACGAGGACCTCGCTGCGCAGCAGGAGCCGCCGCGGCGCGGGGGTACGGGCGTTCCTCTTCTCGGTCGCGAGCTCGTAGTTCAGGCGCACCCACTCCGACGAGCGTGCCAGCGTGAGCGGCATCGACCGGGTCTTGCGCTGGAAGCTGTTGCCGTTGAGGTGCTCCTTGAGCTCGCGTCGCGTCATGCCCGGGGCGTATTCCTGCTCCTTGGTGCCGAGCGCGACGGCGTCGTGGAGCGGCGCGAGGTTACGGACGAAGGTGGGCGCGTCGTTCTCCCGGCGGAAGTACTCGAAGCCGAACCGGAACACGTCGCGTGCGATCCGGTCCACGTCGAGGAAGTCCAGCGCCCCGAACCGGTGCGCGTACTCGACGAGCTCGCGCTCGAGCGCGTCGTGCAGCTCGGCGTTGTTGGCGCGCGGGCGGACGATCGGCTCGACCCGGTCGCCGCGGTCCTCGTAGCCGAGGACCGTCCCGTGCGGCAGGTTCGCGAAGATCGCCTCGACGAAGAGCATCGAGTGCGTCGCCGTGGTGAACCGGTGGCGGATCGAGTGCCCCTCCGTCGGCAGGACCGCACGCGCGTAGTACACCGGGTTGTCGATCGGGCGTCCCGCGGCCTCGGCCAGGATGCGCGTCATGCAGGTCTGCGTGTAGCCGCGGCCCCAGTACTCGACGACGGCGAACGGCTCGTCGAGGTCCATCTCCTGCCGGAAGTACCGCGCGACCAGCGCGCGCTCCTCGGCCGCCGCGCGCAGCAGGTGCTCGCGGAACGCGTCGGACCCCTCGAACGCGGCGACGACGGCCGTGCGCGTCTGGGCGTCGTCGAGCTCGGCGTCCGTGAGGGTCGCGAACTCGGGGAACATCGCGGCGAACTCCGCGCGACCGAGCCGGGCGTTGGTGAGCAGCGCATCGACCGTCCGGGCGTTGAGGAAGTCGCCGTGGGGCTCGAACAGGTCCTCGTCGAGCGCGTCGACCTGCGACGCGATCCGCCACGCGGTGCGCGAGCCGTAGATGTAGCGGGTCTTCAGGTCGAGGCCGCGCTCCTCGATCAGCGCGTCCGCGGCCCGCTTCAGGTGGTACCCGTCGCGCGAGACGAAGTAGAGCGTGCGGTACCCGCGTCGGACGGCGTCGCGCACGACCCAGTCCACGTAGGGCACCAGGTAGCTGCCGACGTGGTTGAACGCGTAGTTCTCGGCGCTGCGGTGCGGGCCCTCCATGCGGAACGACCGGAGCATCCCGGCGTACAGGTGACCGTCGAACGTCGGGATGTCCTCGACCACGTCGCTCTCGAACCGGCCCAGCTTGGTCCGCGGGACGACGTCGACCGTGATCCCCAGCGCGCGAGCCTGCTTCACGTCGCCCCACGGCGCGTCGCCGTGGTGGACCCACTCCGCGAAGTCGTACCCGATCTCGCGGTAGAGCTTGAGGTAGAGCGACTTGGTCGCCTTCTGCTCCCGGTTGTCCGAGGACAGGTACAGGGGCAGCTCGGCAAGGAAGGGGTCGGCGGCCTTGAGGAGGTTCGTGACGACCTCGCGCGGGAGGTACATGTCACTGATGAGCACGACCGGGTCGCCGCCCTCGAGGATCTCCCGGATGCGGGCGACCATCGCCGTGTCGGGGACGCTGCTCGCGAGCTCGCCCTCGATCTCCCACTCGGCGAGCGCCGCGGTCTGCTCCGGCGTGAGGTCGAAGACGTCGGCGACCCGCTCGTAGATCTCCTCGAAGGTGATCTCGAGCACCGCGTCCCGGACGAGCTGCGGGTTGCGTCGCCTCCGGTCGCGCTCGGCGGACTCCGCCTGCTGACGCACCTCGGGGAAGCGGTCGACGAGGTACCGGGGGAACCCGAGGTCGCTCTCCTCCATCCGGCTCTTCACGTAGAGGAACACCGACGCGGGGGTCACGCCGCGGCGGTGGATCACCGTGTCGAAGACGTCGAACGTGTGCAGGGTCTTGAGCGGGAGGTCGCGGATCTCGTACTCGAGCGCCCGGTCGACCATCTGCTCCATGCTCTCCTTGGTCGAGTACGCCCAGAAGGCCTCCTCGAGCTCGGCGAGCTTGGCGTCGTCGACGCGGTTGTCCTGGCCCAGGACCTCGAGCAGCTCCTCGAAGGTCGACGCGATCGTGCCGCACGACAGACCGAGGTAGTCGAAGCCCGGTGCGACGACGTCGTTGCCGTCGTCGTAGTCGAAGATGTACCGCACGAAGCTGCGGACGCCGGCGTCCATCATGTCGTAGAGGATCGACGAGTAGTCCATGACCGCCACGTCGATCTTCGGGAAGATCTCGTAGACGTCCTCGCTGTTGTCCCAGAACATCAGGTGCCGCCGGTCGCCGAACGACTCCTTGAGCTGGCGGAAGTAGCGGTCCTTCGACATGTGCGGGTGCATCTTGAGGATGAGGAGCGTGTCGGTGCGCTCCAGCGTCTCCACGAGGCGCTCCATGTCGGGGAACGCGCGGCGCAGGAAGTCCGGCGTCGACGTGCGTCGCGGCGTCGGCGCGTACAGCGCGACCTTCGTCCCCGCGGGCAGGCCGCGCCGAGCCAGGACGTCGTGGTCGTACGTCGCGTAGTCCCCGAAGTGCTGCGGGTAGAGGTTCTGGGGGTAGCCGCCCCGGACGACGCTCTCCTCGTCCAGCCCGAGCTGGCGGCGGAAGTTCTCCTCCATCATGGGCGAGGTCACGAGGAACAGCTGGTTGTTCCGGTAGAGCGCGTTGTGGCGGATGTACTTCTTGGCGATCCGCTCCTCGAGGTATCCCTTGTTCATGGCCCGCTCGACGCCCTTGACGCCGACGCCGTGCCACAGGTTGAGGAAGACGGCGCCCCGGAGCTCGTCCGGGACGACCTCCTTGACCTGGTTCACCACGTACACCCCGGTGCGGGCCTGCAACGCGGGAGCCTGCGGGCTCTTGAAGGTGAGCGCCTTGTAACCGAGCCCGCGGACGTGGCGCGCGGTCTCCTCGGTCTCGCAGAGCCAGTACGCCGTGATGTCGGGACGGAACTTGCTCACGTACACGAACAACCACTTGGGGTTCCCCGTGAAGGTGTCTCCGCTGTTGAACATCCAGACGCGCTTGTCCCGCTGCGACACATGCCCTCCGTGGCCTGCTGTCGGGCCCCCCGGCCCGGGTTGTCGTCGCCGCCGGACGGCCGCGACACGTGCCCGCCATCGTATAGGCCCGCCCTGGCGTCGGGACGGAAGGCCGGCCTCGCTGGAGCGGGGATCAGCGCCGCAGGTCGGGCTCCAGGTAGATCGTCCGCGCGATGGGCACGGCGGCCCGCACACGGGCCTCCGCGTCGTCGATGGCCTGGGCGATCTCCGCTGCCGTCTCGGCGGACGACACCTCGACCTTCGCGGCCACCAGCAGCTCCTCGGGCCCGAGGTGCAGGGTGCGCAGGTGGATCACCGACGGGACGCCGTCGCCGACCAGCGCCGCCCTGATCGCGGCGACGTCCGACGGCGAGGCCGCCTCGCCCAGGAGCATCGAGCGCGTCTCCAGCGCGAGCACGACCGCGATCACGACGAGCAGGACGCCGATGGCGCCCGACCCGACCGCGTCCCAGCGGCCGTCGTCGGTCACGAGCGTCATGCCGACGCCGAACAGCGCGAACACCAGACCGACCAGCGCCCCGAAGTCCTCGAGCAGCACGACGGGCAGCTCGGGGGCCTTGGCCTCCCGGATGTACCGGAACACCGACTTCGTGCCGCGCGCGTGCTTCGACTCGCGCATCGCGGTCCGGAACGACGTCCCCTCCATGGCGATCGCGGCCAGGAGGACCGCCACCGGGACCCACTGCCACGAGTCGATCGGGTGGGGGTCCTCGAACTTGTGCCACGCCTCGTACAGGGCGAACAGGCCACCGAGCGTGAACAGGACGATCGAGACGATGAACGCGTACAGGTACCGCTCGCGGCCGTAGCCGAACGGGTGGGTCTCGTCGGCCTCCTTGCGCGCGCGCTTCCCGCCGAGCAGCAGCAGCAGCTGGTTCCCGGAGTCGGCGAGCGAGTGCACGGACTCGGCCAGCATCGACGACGACTGCGTGAGGAGGTACGCGACGAACTTGGTGATCGCGATGCCGACGTTCGCGGCGAGCGCGGCGAGGATGGCGCGCGTGCCGCCCCCGTGGGCGGAATGCTCGGCAGGGGCGACGTGCTCGTCCGGGGAGGCCGTGGTCATGGTCGCGAGCCTAGTGGTTCGCGACGGGTCTCCCCGGACGCCGTCCGACGGGCGTCAGCGCTTCTTGGCGCGGCCCCGGACGTACTGCCGGTAGGCCTCCGTGACCTCGTCCGTGGGCCCGTCCATGACGAGGTTCCCCTCGTGGATCCACAGGACGCGCGAGCAGATGGCCTGGACGGTCGCGAGCGAGTGGCTCACGAGGAACACCGTGCCCGCCTGCTCGCGGATCGCGTCGATCCGCGCCTTGCTCTTCTCGCGGAACGACGCGTCACCGGTCGCGAGCGCCTCGTCGATCATGAGGATGTCCGGGGTGGACGCCGTCGAGATCGCGAACCGCAGGCGCGCCCCCATCCCCGAGGAGTACGCCTTCATCGGCAGGTAGACGAAGTCGCCGATCCCCGAGAAGTCGACGATGTCCTTGAAGCGCTCCTGGATCTCCGCGCGCGACAGCCCGAGGGCGAGCCCGCCGATGATGACGTTGCGCTCGCCCGTGAGGTCGCCCATGAGCACGGCGTTCACGCCGAGGAGCGACGGCTCGCCGGCGGCGTACACCGCACCGGACGTCGGCGGGATGAGACCCGCCACGGCACGCAGCAGCGTGCTCTTGCCCGACCCGTTGACACCGACGATCCCGATGGACTCGCCGTGCCGCGCGACGAAGGAGATGTCCTTGACGGCGCGGATCTGCTGGACCGCGCCCACGTGCCCGGACCCCCGGCCCACGACGCGCCGCAGCGAGCGCGTGCCGGCGTTCTCGGAGGTCCCGAGCTTCCTGCCGCCGAAGACCCGGTAGGTGATGTCCAGGTGGTCGACCACCAGCGAGGGACCGCCCAGCACCTTGTCCGGCGGGGCGAGACCCTCGAGGTCCTCGGGGTCGACCTCGAAGTCGAGCTCCGCCTCAGTCACGGCCGTACCGCTCCTCTCCACGCCAGAAGTAGACGAAGCCCGCGACGCACGTCACCACGGCCCAGCCGGCGGCCCAGACCCAGATCTGCCACGTCATGGGGATCGTGGGTTCGTTCAGGATGCACGCCCGGCACAGGTCGAGGAACTCCGCGACCGGCAGGTGCTGCAGGATGCGGCCGATCGCGTCGTTGTGCACGAAGTGCTGGATGCTGAAGATCACGCCCGAGCCGTACATCACGAACCGCATGGCGAAGCCGATGAGGTTCTGCACGTCGGGCGCGACGGCGACCCACCGTGCCATGACGAACGCGCAGCCCGCGTTGAAGACGGCGAGCAGCAGGATCGCGAACGGCAGCAGGAGCCAGCGCCAGGAGATCGGCACGGCACCGTAGTTCGGGAAGTAGCCCGAGGCGTACGACACCGCGACCATGACGACGAGCGCCGGACCGAGCGTCACGAGCTCGGAGAGCACCACCGAGACCGGCAGCACGGCTCTCGGGAAGCGCATCGCCCGCACGAGCGAGGTGTTGCCGCGGATCGCCTTCGCGCCGCCCGTCACCGAGTGCTCGAAGAACCGGAAGATGAACGTCCCGACGACCATGAACGCGATGGCGTTGTCGAGGCCGCGCCCGGTCTCGAGCACGATGCCGAAGATGATGACGTAGACCGCGGCGTTGAGCAGCGGGGTCAGCACCGACCACGCCTGGCCCAGGTAGTTGTTGCGGTTGCGCGCGTAGGCCTTGGAGCGCGAGAGCTCCCACGTGAAGGCGCGACGCCCCCACAGCTCAGAGAGGTACTGGCGCAGCTGCGGTCGCACGCCCATGCGCTCGAGCCCGCTCGCGAGCGCGAGGGCGCGCAGCTCCTCCGAGGTCACGGTGGACTGGATCGGCGGGGGCGGGCTCGCCGCCGCGACGGCGCTCTTCGCGTCTCTCGTCGTGGGGGCGGGCGCGACCGGGTGGGAAGAAGCGGTCACGTGGGGGTGCACTCTCTCCTGGGTTGGGGCGCAGGGCCTGGGGCCGCGTGCGAGCCGCCGTGGTCCCGCTCATCGTAGCCGTCCCGCGGCACCGTGTTCGGCACGCATCGGGACGCATCGTAGACTCGGGCGCTACGACGAGCGGCAGCGCCGTCCGTTCGCGCCGTGCCCGGTTCACGCACCTCACAGGAGACATACTTTGCCTCGCTTCAGGAAGCTGCGGCGGATCGCCGCGCAACGTCTGCCCATCGCGACCAAGGACCAGGTCCGGGCCGTCGAGGCACGGACGACCGCATGGCGTGAAGCGTACGAGCGACTGCTCGCGGCGGCGGAGAACCGCGCCGTCGGGAAGACGCCCGGCCGTCTCCCCAAGCCCGACCCTGCGACGCGCGTCCGCCGCGCCGCCGAGCAGCGCGCGGGCTCGCAGTTCCTGACGAGCGTCCAGCACGGCGGCTCGCTCGCCGGCGTCTCCGTCCGCACCGTGCGCGAGATGATCGCCGCGAAGAAGCTCACCGAGGCCCGCGCGCTCGCCGCGTCGTTCACCGACCGGCCCGAGACCCGCGAGGTCGGCCTCCTGCTGACCGGGGTCGTCGCCTCCCGCCAGGCGCACCACGAGCTCGCGCTGGGCTCGTTCGACGGCGTGGACGCCGCGCTCGTGCGCGAGCACGCCGCGGGCGACTACTTCCGCAGCCTGTTCGTCGTCGACGCCGACCGCGGCCTCGCCGAGGCGAGCGCCGTCGCGGGCGAGCCCTCCGCGTGGGGCGCCCGCACCTGGTTCGAGCTGGTGAAGCTCGCCTTCGGGCACCGCGACGGCGCGCTCGCACAGCGCCTGTTCGACCGCATGGTCGAGGCCGACCGCGCGAACCCCGGCGTCTGGAAGACCGCCGCGACGGAGATCGCGTGGCTCGAGAAGTGGATCGGCGCCGAGCGTCGCCGCAGCACCGGCCCCGCGCCGGAGGGGCGCGTCTCGTTCGGACTGATCGACTACGTGCAGCCGGGCCGTCAGACCGCGTCGCAGAACATCGGCGACCAGATCCAGACCCTCGCGTCGCTCGGGCACGTCGTCCGGCACCAGAACCTGCGGTTCCACGGGCAGCCCGACGTCGTCGACTTCGTCGAGCGGATGCAGCAGCGCGTGCGGCCCGAGCTCGCCCTCGACTCGGTCGCCGCCGACGTCGACCTCCACACGGTCGCGCGCGACGCGTCGACGTACCAGGAGTTCCCCGAGGACACGTGGCTCCTCGAGTTCGGCTGGCACATGCACGGCCTGTTCGGGCTCGAGGAGTACGACTTCCCGATGCACCCGAACCTGCGGCCCATCTTCGTGTCGTTCCACTGCCGCAAGCGCAACATGATGACGCCCGAGGCCATCGAGTACCTCCGCGCGCACGGCCCTATCGGCTGCCGCGACTGGACGACCGTCGACCTCCTGCTGTCGCTCGACGTCCCCGCGTTCTTCTCGGGCTGCCTCACGACGACGGTCAACACCGTGTTCCCGGACCTGCCGAGCAAGCCCGCTCCGGCGACCGTCTACGTGGACGTCCAGCGCAGCACGGTCCCCGCCGGGCACGAGAACGTGCGCCAGTCCTACGGCGAGGTCAAGAAGCGCACCTTCGCCGAGAACATGCAGGACGCGGTCGACCTCCTCGAGCGGTACCGCCAGAACTACACGGACGTGGTGACCCTCCGTCTCCACTGCTACCTCCCGACGACGTCCCTCGGGATGAAGGTCAGGTTCGAACCGGGCAACAACGCGGACGCGCGGTTCAACGGCCTGTTCCGTCTCGACGCCGCCGAGTTCGAGGCGATCCGCACTCCGATGCGCGACCGCCTCCAGCCCGTCCTCGAGGCGATCTTCGCCGGCAAGTCGAGCGAGGACGTCTACGCGCTGTGGCGCGAGATCACCGAGCCCGACGTCCGGATCGCCCGGGAGCGGCACGCCCGCCCCGCGCCCACCGACGCGGGCGCCGAGGCGCTCGCCGCTCGGGCCCTCGGCCTCGCCCCCGCGAAGCCCGCGGACGGGCCGGTCGACGTCGTGATGACGCCGACGCCGGGCGAGCTCGACCACGCGCGGACCGTGCTCGCGAGCGCGGCCGCCGCCACCACGCGCCCGGTCCGGGCGTGGCTCGTCGGCCGCCTCGACCCGGACGCGCTGCAGGTCCCGGGTGTCGAGGTCCACGTCGTCGACACGCGTTCGCTCGACGCGGCCGAGGCCGGCGTCACCAACGAGCGGGCGCTCGACCGCGCGCTGATCGCGCAGCTCGTCCCGGTCGACCGTGCGGTCGTGCTGCCCGTGGACGCGCTCGTGGTCGGCGACCTCGCCGAGCTCGTGGACGTCGACCTGGAGGACACCCTCCTCGCGGCCCGCACCACGTCGAGCGCCGACACGAGCGGCTTCTCGGTGATGTACGCCGCGGCACGCCGGTTCGACGACGCCCCCGACACCGCGTACGAGCTGTACCGCCAGATCCACGGCCGCCACGTGTTCGACTTCGACGCCTTCGACACGGGCGTGCTCGTCGCCGACCTCGCGGGCATGCGCGCTGCCGGCACGGCCGCGGACGCGCTCACCGTGATGCGGGCGTTCCGCCTCAACGACCGCGAGGCGCTGGTCTGGGTCTTCGGGCCGCACCGCACGGTCCTCGACGAGCGCTGGGCGTACGTCCCGACCCGCGACAGCGCGCGTGAGCCCGCCGTCTGGCACTGGGCCGACGCGACCAAGCCGTGGTCGAAGGACTACGCCGCGGGCCGCGCGCTGTGGCTGGAGGCCGCGCGAGCGCACGCCTGACCCGGCACCCACCGTCGCTCCTCGTCGACCGAGAGGAAGAACCATGTACTCGCTCCTTCTGCTCAACGGAGGGATCGGCAGCCGCGTGGCCGCGGGGCAGCCGAAGCAGCTCATCAAGGTCCGCGGGATCCCGATCCTCGTGTACTCGCTCGTGGCCGCCGACGCCGTTCCCGAGATCGACCAGATCGTCCTGAACTACCCCGAGGGCTGGCGCGACGACGTCGAGCGCATCGTCTCGGCGTACGCGATCAAGACGCCCGTGACGTACGTCGAGGCGGGCACGACGCGCCACGACTCGGTGGCGAAGATGCTGGGCTCGGCGACGAACGACGACGTGATCATCCACGAGACCGCACGCCCGCTGGTGTCCTCCGCGGACTTCTCGGCGCTCATCGCCGAGCCGTCGGCGAACGTCTCGCTCATGCTCGAGATCCCGTTCACGGTCGCGCCGGTCGACCCCGGGACCCGCACGGTCACGGGCTACCTGGAGCGCTCGACGCTGCGCAACGTGCAGCTGCCGCAGAAGTTCGCCAAGGCGGACCTCGTCGCGGCGCACGCCTACGCCGCAGGCGAGGGCCGGACCTTCACCGAGGACGCGACGCTCGTCGCCGTCGCCGGCCACGAGGTCCACTTCATCAACGGGCAGGACCGCAACATCAAGGTCACGACCCCGACCGACGTCCAGCTCGCGACGTACCTGCTCACCGGCGGCGAGGAGAACTGGGATGACTAAGACCCTCATGGTGACCGGTGCCTCGAAGGGCATCGGGCTCGAGACGGTCCGCCGCTTCCTCCAGAACGACGCGGACCTCACGACCGTCGTCCTCGTCGCCCGGAAGTCCGAGGAGTACACGCAGGCGCTGGCCGAGCTCGAGGAGCTCAACACGCGCGGCGTCACGCTCGCCCCGTACTTCGCGGACCTCGCCGACCGCGAGGGCGTGATCGCCCTGTGCGCCGACGTCGCACGCGAGCACGGCACCGTCGACATCCTCGTGAACAACGCGGGCTACACGAAGCCCGTGCCGCTCCAGCAGGTCGACTTCGCCGACTTCGAGCGGACGATGGCCGTGAACCTCTACGCGCCGTTCACCTTCGTGCAGGAGCTCCTGCACCAGGGCAACCAGTTCCAGCTCATCGTGAACATCGCGTCGACCGCGGGCATCAACGGGCGCTCGGGCTGGCTGACCTACTCGGCGTCCAAGGCGGCCGTGATCAACATGAGCGAGGTCATGCGGGAGGAGCTGGCCATCTACGGCACGCGCGTCGTGTGCATCTCCCCCGGCAGGACCGCGACCGCCCTGCGCCGGGTGCTCGCCCCCGACGAGGACCCGACGACGATCATGCAGCCCGAGGACGTCGCCGCCGTGATCGAGATGCTCGCCTCGCCGGTCGGCCGGTTCGTCGACTCCGCGAACCTGGTGGTGCGCCAGTAGTGCGAGAGATCGCGGTGACCAACGCCCGCATCGCGGCGCTCGCCGCGCTGGGGGTCGGCGCCCTCGTCCTCGCGGCGCTCGGAGCGCCGCCGCTCGTGGTCGCCGCGCTCGTCGCGGTGGCGGGGGCGCTCGAGGTCGTGGGCCAGCTCGGCCCGATCGCCCTGCGGTCGACGCTCCGGACCCCGGACGCCGTCTCGCGCGCCGCGGCCGCGGCCGCGGCCCTCGCGGCGCTCGTCACGACGGGCGTGACGGCCGCGACCGTCTGCGCCGGCGCGGCCGCCGTGGTCGCGCTCGGCGTGGTCTGGCTCGAGGGCCTGGTCGGCTACGCCTGGCGCGAGGCCACCCGGGTCGTCGAGCGGCTCCCCGGTTACACGGCGCCGCACAGCCTCGGCGCCCGTCAGCAGGTCATCACGGCGGGCTGGTACCTGGCCGTCGTGCTCGCCACGCTCACGGCGGACGGCCGGAGCGGCGAGCTCGTGCTGGGGCTCGCCGCCCTGGTGGTCGCGCTGGGGACCGCGGCCGCCTTCGTCCTCGTGACCCGCGCCGCCATCCGCGCGAAGGCGACGGTCACCGCGAGGATCGCGCAGGCCCTCCGCTCGTACGACGCGCCGGTCATGGTCTACCTGAGCGGTCCCGAAGGCACCGAGTACCAGCTCGGCGTCTGGCTGCGGACGCTCGAACGCCTGAGCGTCCGGCTCGTCGTCGTCGTCCGCGAGACGGCCCTCGCCCGCGTGGTCGCCGGCATGACGTCGCTGCCCGTCGTGTCGGCTCCCGCGATGGCCGACCTGGAGGGCCTCCAGGTCGAGACCTTCCGCGTCGCGCTGTACGTGAACAACGGTGCGAAGAACGGGCACAACGTCCGCTATCGCGAGCTCACGCACGTCCAGCTGCTCCACGGCGACAGCGACAAGCCGTCAAGCTACAACCCGGTCACCGCGATGTTCGACAAGATCTTCGTGGCGGGGCAGGCCGGCATCGACCGGTACGCGGCTCACGGCGTCGAGATCCCGGCCGACAAGTTCGTGGTCGTGGGCCGGCCGCAGGTCGCGGACATCGCCGCGGCGGCTCCCGGAGCACCGCTGCGGACCGTCCTCTACGCGCCCACGTGGACGGGCTTCAACCAGGACAACGACTTCGGCTCGCTCGACCCCACGGGCCCGGCGATCGTCCGCGCCCTGCTGGCGCGCGGCTGGACCGTGGTCTTCCGCCCCCACCCGTACTCGCTCGACGACGCACGCTCCCTCGCAGCGATCGAGGAGATCCACCAGCTCCTCGAGGCCGACGCCGCCGCGTCGGGCCACGAGCACGTGTTCGGCGACCGTGCCAGCAGCACGATGTCGATCGTCGACTGCTTCAACCTGTCGGACGCGCTCGTGTCGGACGTCTCCTCGGTCCCCGCCGACTACCTGTACAGCGCGAAGCCGTTCGTGATCACGCAGGTCGACGACGGGCCCTCGGACGCCTTCCTCGACGAGTTCCCCCTTGCTCGCGCCTCGTACGTCGCGCGACTGAAGGAGCCGGGCTCGCTCGAGGCGGCGCTCGACGCGCTCGAGCACGACGCGTCGTCGTCCGAGCGGGAGGCCATGCGTTCGTACTACCTCGGCGACTTCCCCCGCGACGAGTACGCGGACGTCTTCGGCCGGGCGGTCGAGGCGCTCGTCGCGAGCCGTTGCCCGGCCCCCGCCGCGCCCGTTCCCGGGACGCCGGGAGGCGCGCGATGACCGCCCTCGCACCGCCGGCCCGGGCGGACGGCCGCGCGGGGCTGCACGTGTTCATGGTCGTCGGCATCCTGGGCCGCGGTGGCATGACCAGCGCGATGATGAACCGCGCGCGGATGTTCGCCGACCACGGCGTCCGCACGACGATCGTCACGCTGCAGCACGACCTCGAGCACGCCGGCAGGAACGCCGAGTACGCCGCCATGGGCTGGCTCGACCCACGGGTCGAGGTCCGCAACGCCTTCGACGACGCTGCGCTCGCCCTGGACAGCACCCTGCCGCCCGAGCCGAGCGGGCTGCTCGCCCGACTCCGCGCGTCGCTCCCGGGTCGCCGCCGGCCCGGTCGTCCGGCCCCTGCCCGGCTGCCGGACGACGGCGGGCTCACGGTCGACGTCCAGCACCGGGACGACGGCTCCGTCCGCCGCGTCGAGCACCGGGACGCGGACGGCGCCGCCGTCAGGGTGACCGAGCACGACGCCTCGGGCGCGCTGCGCCACGAGACCGACCTGGACCCGACCACGGGCGACGTCCTCGAGGAACGGTTCCTCGCCCCGTCCGGGCACGTCTACCTGCGGCGCTCGTACCTCGAGGGCGGCAGGCCGTCGGCCTGCTTCGCCCTGGACCGGGACGGCAAGGTCACGCGGCGGTACAGCGGACAGACGGCCTGGCTCGCGGCCTACCTGACCCGGCTCGCGCGGCGCGAGGACGGTGACGCGGTCTTCATCTGCGACGGTCCCGGGAGCGCCGGCAAGGTCTTCCGGGTGCCGAGGCGCGACGCGGCCACGCTCTACATGGTCCACAACAACCACTTCAAGTCGCCGTGGCGGCCCGGCGCGCCCGTCCGCGACGACTACGGGGCGATCTTCGCCCGCTCGGACGAGATGGACGCTCTGATCGTCCTGACGGACGAGCAGGCCCGGGACATCGGCGACGAGTTCGACAACTTCGACAAGATCAGGGTCGTCCCGAACTCGGTCGCCACCGCGCCCGTCGAGGCGGAGGAGCGGGACCCCCGGACGGTCTCGATGTTCTCCCGCCTGGTCGGGCAGAAGAACCTGCCCGAGGCCGTCGCGATCTTCGGCGACGTCGTCGCGCGGGTGCCGGACGCCGTGCTCGACATCTACGGGGAGGGCCGGCTCGACGGCCAGCTCCGCGCGCTCGTGAAGAAGAGGGGTCTCGAGGGCTCGGTGCGCCTGCGCGGCTACTCGCGCGACGCGCTCGGCACGATGGCGCGCTCCGCGATGGTCCTGTGCACGTCGCACTACGAGGGGCTCCCGGTGAACTTCCTCGAGGCCTACCGCAGCGGGACGCCTGTCGTCTCCTACGCGTGCCGCTACGGCCCACGGGACCTCGTCGACGACGGGGTGACGGGCTTCGTCGTGCCGCTCGGTGACCGCGCGGCGCTGGTGGACCGTATCGTCGAGGTCCTCGAGGACCCCGAGCTCGGGCGCCGGATGGGTGCGGAAGGGCGGAGTTCGATCCTGTCGCAGTACTCGAACGACGTCGTGTTCGAGACGTGGTGGAAGGTCCTGACCGAGGCCCATGACCGACTGGCAGAGCGTCGGGCGTCCTGACGCCGCATGTCGGCAATCGCCGGGGATGCCGGAGATATCCGGCTGGTCCGGTCCCTGCGGTCTGTAGGGTGTGCCGGTGAGTGCTTCCGCCCCTCCCCGCCGATCCCGCCTCCGCGCCCTCGACGGCCTCCGCTTCCTGGCGGCCGCGGCAGTGCTGCTCTATCACTACACGGGCATCCGGACGAGCTTCTGGGGCGTCGCGCCCACGGAGGAGTTCCCCGGCCTCAACCACCTCACGCGCTACGGGTTCCTGGGTGTCCAGCTGTTCTTCGTGATCAGCGGCTTCGTCATCCTCATGACCGCGTACGGCCGGCCCGTGACCGCGTTCACGGCCTCGCGCATCGCCCGGCTCTTTCCCGCGTACTGGGCTGCCGTCGTCGTCACTGTGCTGCTCCAGGTCTTCTGGCATGGGGGCCGGCAACCCTCGAAGATGGACTCGCTCGTCAACCTCACCATGTTGCAGGGCGCGTGGGACGCGATGGGCGTGCAGGGCGCGTTCTGGACGCTCTGGTACGAGCTCAAGTTCTATCTGCTCATCGGCGTGTTCATCCTGGTCGGCATCACCCGTCGCCGGATCATCGCGTTCGCGGTCTTCTGGCCGCTCGTGGCCCAGCTCGCCCATGCCACCCACTCGGGGATCCTCGACTCGCTCCTGATCCCGACCTACGCGCCGTACTTCGCTGCGGGCATGCTCCTCTACCTGCTCTACCGCGACGGGAACGACGTCGTCGTATGGCTCGGGCTGGGGCTCACGACGATCCTGTCCGCCCAGCAGGCGCACGACTACGCGGCGGCCGCGAGCAGGAGCGTCGGCGCCGCGGTGTCGCCCACGCTGTGCGCGCTCGCGGTCGTCGCGATGGTCGCGGCCATCTGGCTGTGCACGTGCGGCCCGCTGCGGAACCTCGACTGGCGCTTCCTCACCGTGCTCGGCGCGCTCACGTACCCGCTGTACCTGGTGCACGGCCAGTTCGGGTTCTTCGTGATCGACGTGCTGCACGGGTCCGTGAACCGCTGGGTCGTGCTCGCGCTCGCGGCTGCCGTGTCGGTCGCGCTGGCCGCCGTGCTGCACTACGCCGTCGAGAACCGGGTCCACGACCGGCTGCGCGGCGCCGTCGGCCGAGCGCTCGAGGACGTGCCCGTCCGGGAGCCGGCGAGGAGCGCGTCGGAGCCCGCTCCCTCGTCGGCCGGAACGGAGCGCGCACGGACCGAGCCGGAGCCGGCAGCGACGCGCCGAGCCGCCGTCATGTGACGGGACGACCGCGCCGCGGGCCGGGCGGGGACGGCCGGGCGGTCAGTCCCGGACGAGGTGGAGCCTGCTGTGCAGCTCGCGGCGGAAGCCGGGGTGGGAGGCGACGAACTCGTCGACCGCGTCGCGGCACCCCGACCACGAGAAGTAGTCGTCGATGACGAGCCTGCCTCCCGACACGACCCGCGGGCCGATCCGGTCGAGGCACGTCTTGGTCGACTCGTACCAGTCGCCGTCGAGGTGCCCGAGGGCCACGGGCTCGTCCCCCGTGATCGTGTCCTGGAACAGGCCCTTGACCAGGCTCACGCGGGCCTCGTCGACCGGGACCCCGAGCCGCGCGAACGACGCCGTGACCTCCTCGTACAGGCTGTCGCGGTACCCGTAGTACGTCTCGCCCCCGACGCCCTGGGCGCGTCCTTCGACGATGGTGCGGTAGCGGTCGTGGACGTCTTCGCCGTCGCGGTCGGTGGGCGGCGGGATCATGCCGAACACGTCGTACACCTTCATCGCACGCTCCGGCGCCTTCGCGCTCGCGAGGACGATCGCAGACCCGCCGCGAGCCGTCCCGCACTCGACCACGAGGCCCTCGAGCCCGCGGAGCTCGGTGTCGAGCATCGCGTGGCCGAGCTCCGCGAGCGGGGTCGGCTGGAGCAGCGTCAGGTGCTCCGCGCGGACCCGCGACACCGTGGCGCCGAGGGCCTCGGGCAGCGTCGCGAGCGCACCCTCGCTCTCGAGCCGGTGGACCCGCCGTCGCAGCCTCGCCGTGACCTCGCGCTCCTTGGCCAGCTCGGCGGCGACGTCGGCGCCCACGAGCTGCGCCTTGAGGGCGGCGTTCTTCTTGCGCAGGGCGGCGTTCTCCCGCCGCGCGTCCGCGAGATCGCGCTCGACGAGCGTCGTCTGTCGCGTCGTCGGCCATGCTCGGGCGACCTTGTCGACCGCACGCACCACTACGGAACGGGCGGACGCCTCGCGTCGCCCCGTCGTCGGACGGTTGGCCTCATGACCCGCGCTGGACACCCGCTTATATAACCACGCGCCGTCAAGAGCCGACGGGGACACGCGCACCCGACGGCCGCGGGTCCGCGGGTCAGTCGGCGGACGCCGCCCGGTGCGCCGCGATCGCCTCCTCGCACGCGGTCAGGAAGGCCTGCGTCGCTGCGCCCGGACGCAGGTCGCCGAGGTAGTACTCGGCGAGCTCCCGGCGCCGGCTCGCCCGGGGGTCGTCGTCGAGCTCGCTCCTGACCACCGCGACGACGTCGCCCACGGTCCCGGTCCCGATCCGCGCCGTCGCGTCCAGCAGCGGCGTCGACGCCGTGACCACCTCGGTGCTCGCGGGCTCGGTGACGACGAGCGGCCTTCCGGTCACGAGCCAGTCCATCGCCACGGCCGAGACGTCGCACACGAGCAGGTCGGCGCTCACCATGTCGACCATGAGATCTCCGGAGTCGGACACGGTGTGCCCGGCTCCGGGGTCCGCGGCGCGGGCCGCGTCGATCCGCCGCCGGATCGCCGCGTCGGCCTCCCCGTAGCTCGCGAGGCGCACACCCGTGAGCGGGTGCGGCCGGTAGACCACGCGCAGGTCGGGCTCCGCGAGGAGCGCAGCGACCAGGGCCTCCCCGATCGTGTCCACGCTCCCGTAGGCGGCGGACGGCTGGGCGCCCTCCCACGTGGGCGCGTACAGCACCGTCCGGCGTCGCCCCGGGACCGGCTCCGCACGGTCCGCGACCAGCGCGAGCGCGTCGCCGAGCTGCGGCCGCCCGACGACGACGCACCGCCGCTCCGCGTCGAAGAGCGGGAGGTAGCGCGCCATCCGGTCGACGGCGGCCCGTCCTGCGACGAACGAGAAGTCGTACGCCTTCGCCTGGTTCGACACGGAGACGACCTTGTCGCTGTCGCCGTGGAGGAGCGACACGTGCACCACGGACGCGAACCGGAGCATCGAGAAGTTCTCCGGGTTGTGGTTCACGTAGAGCACCAGGCGTACGTCCGAGCGGGCGAGCAGCCCGTCGAGCGTCGCGTACCGTGCGACCGTCACGACCTCGAACCCGGTCTCGGCGCGGATGAGGGCGGCGGTGCGAGAGTCGGCCGTCACGACGGCGATGCGGTGGCGCGCGTCGAGCGCGGCAAGCGGCGCGTACCACTGCCGGAGCTGGTAGAGGCCGTCCTCGGTGTCGGCGAAGAAGACGAGGACCTCGGCGTCGAGGCGCTGGGTCGCGAGCCGGGCGTCGTCGCCGTTGCGGTCGGGCACCCCTCCCGGGAGCAGGCCCATCCGTCGGATGAACGTCCCGCCGACCGAGCGGACCCTTCTCTTGAGGCTCGCCCCACGGGTCGCCGGTGCCATGCGGTTCCTCTCGGGTCGTCGGACGGCGGCGTGAGCCGCCGAGCAAGTGTAGACGGACCGTCGGTGCAGGTGACGGCGACTGCGGTGCGCGCTCCGGGAGCTACGCGCGGACGTCGGCCCCGAACCGCTCGAGCCAGCGTGCGGTCGTCGAGGCACGGGGAAGCGCCTCGGCGTACGCCCGGCGCAGCCGCCCCCAGCGCGCGAGCGCGAGCAGGTGGAGCCGGACGGTGCGCGCGAGGGCGCGACGAGCACGGCGCGGGTCACGGACGAGGGGCGCCGCACCGTCCGCGAAGACGACCGCGTCGCGCCCGAGCCCGTCGGACCAGCCGAAGGCGCTCGGGCCCGCGAGGTGTGCCACTCCCTCGGGTCCGGTGACGCCGGCGGCGCGCACGAGACCGGTCACCGCCCGCGCCGCGGCGGTGGCACGTCCCGGCGTCGTGCTCGCCGCCCGCTCCTCCGCGACGGGCAGCCCCACCACCGGGGGCGCGGGCATCGCGTCGAGGAGCGCCTGCGCGCGGGGGCGCACCGCGGTGAGGTCGGCCTCGAGCCAGCCGGTCCCGCCGACCGCCTCGGCGAGCGCCGCGTTCCAGAGCTCCGCCGTCGCGTACTGCAGGCTCAGCACGTGCTTGACCTGGTGGGCGAACGAGTCGGCGAGGACCCCGACGCCGGCCCCGTAGGCAGCGGCCGTCGCGAGCCGGTTCCGGTGCAGCGGCCAGGACGACCACGACGAGCTCGTCCCCTTGGTCGCCCACGTCGGGTGCCGGACCGCGAAGCCGGGGAGCGTCCTGACGTCGTACCCGGCGCGGCCGGCCCGCAGCCCGTACTCGGCGTCGTCCCACTTGAGGAAGAACGGCGCGGCGAGACCGAGGTCGTCGCTCGCCCCGGCGGGCACCAGACAGCCCCACCAGCCGCCGTACTGGGCGCCGTCGCCGGGGCGCGTGAAGGTCCAGCCACCGGGCGACCCGCTGCCCACGTCGACGCCGCCCTCGTCGGCACCGGCCGCGACGCCGTCCGTCGGTCCCCACCGGAAGCTCCGTCGCTCCACGCCTTCCGCGAGCGCCTGGAGGCGGGTGGGCGCGTCGGCGTCCAGCAGACCCGTCCCGAAGAAGGTCCGGGGTGCGAGCGCCGCGAGCACCGTGAGCCGGCGCAGGCTCTCGGCGTCGGCCACGGCGTCGTCGTCGTGCAGGAACACCGGGCTCTCCGGCCACCGCCGCGCTGCCTCCCAGAGCCCGCGGGAGTAGCCGCCAGAGCCGCCCAGGTTGGGCTGCTCGACCAGCAGGACGCGGTCCCCGGCCGCGGCGAGCGCCCGCGCGGTGCCCGGGTGCTCCGCGAGCGTCCCGCCCTGGTCGACCACGACGACCCGTCCCACGACGTCGTCGAGGCCGGGGCCGGTGAGCCGGGCGAGCTGCGCGAGGGCGTCGTCCTCGGCACGGAACGTCGGCACCACGACCGTGAGGGGCTGCGGCGTGGCGGTGCCGGCGGTCTGCCACTCGACGCCGGCGAGGGTGCCGTCACCGGAGGCGGGCGCGGCGAGCTCGACCCACCCCCAGTCCGCATCGGTCGCGAGGTCGAGGGTCCAGGGCTCGTCGGCGCGCAGCTCGGCGCTCCCGGCGGTGCGGAGGACACCGTCGAGCGCGGTCCGCACCGTGACCGCCCCGGTTCCGGTGACGACGAGGCGCACGCGAGCGACCCCGAGGCGCGCCCACCAGCCGAGGGGTGCGGCGTTCCACCACGTCCCGAGGTCGGCGGTGGCGCCGGCGGGGACGGTGAGCCCGCCCGAGCCCAGGACGGCCGCGTCGCCGTGCCAGCAGAGCGTGGGGGCGACGTCGGCGTCGGCGAGGGCGAGGCGCTGAAGGATCAGAGGGGACGGCACCGGACGATTCAACCATCGGCGGCGACGCGGTCGGGCACCGGCACGGCGCGGACCGCCAGCGTGCCCGCCCGCGTCCGGTACGGAGAGGCGGTCAGGTCGCCGCACCGGCGCCCGGGGGCGGCCCAGCCCTCGGGCACCCGGGCCCGCCGCAGGAACTGACGGCCCAGCAGCGCCGCCCGGACGTTGAGGTCCCACACGCCGGGCCCCCACGGCCCGCCGAACGCGCCCGCGGTGGGGTCCAGGTGCCCGCTGACGACCAGCTCCGCCCCCGACGGCTCCGGCGCGACGGTGAAGCGCGACGCGACGGGCCACTCGACGCCCGACGCCCGCTCGCGCACGCTCAGGCTCGCCGACGGCCGGTCGACGTCGAGCAGCCGCAGGTCGTACGTGCCGTCGTCGGGGATGCCGAGGACCGCCCAGCGCTCGCCGCCGAGCGGATCGTCGCGGCGGAGGCCCGGGAGCACCGCACGGATCCGGCACGTCACCTCCAGGAGGCCGTCGGGCGTCCAGGCGGCGGACACGGGCACGTTCGTCGCCGCGGCGTCCGCGCGCAGCCGCTGGGCCGCGAGGAACGCAGCCGGGTCGCGGCGACGCAGCGCCGCGAGCTGGACCCGGCGGACCACCGGCTGCCGCTCGTCGAGACGCTCCGGGACCGCGTCGTCCACCCAGTCCGCCAGCACGGCGAGCTCGGCGCGCTGCTGGTCGGCGGGGTGCTCGAGCCAGCCCGCGAGCGCCGCGCGCGTGAACGCCTGTCCGGTCGCCGCGATCTTGACCGCGTCGGCGACCTCGGCCGGCCCGCCGAGCGCGTCGACGATCCCCATCGCCTCCGCGTAGTAGTCCCAGTACGCAGCCCGGGGCGTCGAGCGGCCGGACGCGTTGGCCCCGTGCCTGAGCCAGCGGTAGCAGGGGTAGGACGCCAGCACCGAGACGGCCGGGGAGCGGGCGAAGACCTGGCCCATGACGTGGTAGTCCTCGAGCCGGACCCTGCCCTCCGGGAACCGGACGTCGTGGGCGAGCAGGAACTCCCGCCGGAACAGCTTGTGCACGGTGCGGGAGAGGGTGACGCCGTCCCGCACGAGGTCGGCACGGGCCACGTCCCGCTGCCACAGTGACCAGTACGGCGTGGGCGCGCCGAGCTGGACCACCTTGCCCATGACGAGGTCCGACAGGTTCGTGTCGGCGACCGCGCACATCCGTTCGAGCGCCTCGGGGAACAGGTAGTCGTCCTGGTCGGCGAAGAACACGTACCGTCCCCGCGCCCGCCCGACGCCGACGTTGCGGGGACGGCCCGGCCAGCCCGAAGCGGGGATGCGGTCCACGCGGACGTGCGGATGGGCGCGGGCGATCGCGGCCAGCCGCTGCGGCGTCTCGTCGGCCGAGCCGTCGTCGACGAGGACAACCTCGTACGCGTCGTCGGGAAGCGTCTGGTCCCACAGCGACCGGCACAGGTCGTCGAAGCCGACGGACGGCTCGTGCACCGGCACGACCACGCTGACCCTCGGCTCGGCCCCGACACCGTCCACCACCCGCACGCACCTCCGGTCGTGGTCTGCCTGCCGTCGAGCATCCTCCGGCGGCCCTGCCGACCACCTGACCGGCGTCGTCCGCGAGCGGGAGCCGGGTCGCTCGGTGTTGAATGGGCCGGTGCGCGGGATCATCCTCGCGGGTGGCTCCGGCACCCGCCTCCACCCGATCACCCTCGGGACCAGCAAGCAGCTCCTGCCGGTGTGGGACAAGCCGATGGTCTACTACCCGCTCGCCACGCTCATCCTCGCGGGGATCCGCGACGTGCTCGTGATCACGACGCCCCACGACGCCCCCGCGTTCCACCGCCTGCTGGGCGACGGCTCGCAGTTCGGCGTGTCGCTGTCGTACGCGGTCCAGGACGAGCCGAACGGCCTCGCCCAGGCGTTCGTGCTGGGCGCCGACTTCGTGGGCGCCGACCGCGTGGCGCTCGTGCTCGGCGACAACGTGTTCTACGGTCCCGGGCTCGGGCGGCAGCTGCTCCGCTTCGCGGACGTCGACGGCGGCGCCGTCTTCGCGTACCGCGTGGCCGATCCGACCGCGTACGGCGTGGTCGAGTTCGACGACGACGGCAGGGCGTTGTCGATCGAGGAGAAGCCCGCGCACCCCCGGTCGAGCTTCGCAGTACCCGGGCTGTACTTCTACGACAACGACGTCGTCGAGATCGCCCGGAGCCTGAGCCCGTCCCCCCGCGGCGAGTACGAGATCACGGACGTCAACCGGACCTACCTGGCCCAGGGGCGGCTGCACGTCGAGGTCCTGCCGCGCGGCACGGCGTGGCTCGACACCGGGACGTTCGACTCCCTGCTGGAGGCCAGCGACTACGTCCGCGCGATCGAGAACCGCCAGGGGCTCAAGATCGGCTGCCCCGAGGAAGTCGCCTGGCGGCGCGGGTTCCTCACCGACGACGAGCTGCGCGAGCGCGCCGAGCCGCTGGTGAAGTCCGGCTACGGCCGCTACCTCCTGCGGCTGCTCGAGACCGAGTCGACGCGGTAGCCCGCCGGCCTACCCCGGCAGCAGGACGGACGGGACAGCCGCGTCCCACCGTTCGCGCCAGTCGCCGATCGGCTCCACGCCGGCCCGGCGCAGCGCAGCGTGGCCCAGCACCGAGTACGCCGGCCGCGGCGCGGGACGCACGAACGCCCCGCTCGTGGTCGGGCGGACGGACGCCGGGTCGAGGCCGGCCGCCGCGACCGCGGCGCGGGCGAGCCCGAACCAGGTCGTCTCGCCCGAGGACGTCCCGTGGTACGTGCCGCCGGGCGCCCCGGCGTCGACCAGGCGCACCACGAGGTCGGCCACGTCCCGCGTCCAGGTCGGCTGCCCCCGCTGGTCGTCGACCACGTCGACCGTCCCCCGCTCGCGCACCAGGCGGACGATGGTGCGCGGGAAGCTCGGGCCGCCCGCCCCGTAGAGCCAGGCGATCCGCAGCACGAGGTGGGACGGGTCCGTCGCGCGCACGGCCCACTCGCCCGCGGCCTTGGTCCGCCCGTACGCCGAGCGGGGCGCGACGGGCGCGTCCTCCGCGTACGGCTCGACGGCGTCGCCCGCGAACACGTAGTCGGTGGACGGCTGCACGAGCCGCGCCCCGACCGCCGTCGCCGCGCGCGCGAGGTTCGCCGGGCCGACCGCGTTGACCGCGAACGCCTCGGGCTCATGGGTCTCGGCGTCGTCGACCCGCGTGTACGCCGCGCAGTTCACGACGACGCCCGCGCCGGCCAGCGCAGCCGCGCAGGCCACGGGGTCCGTGACGTCGAGCTCGCCACGCGTCAGGGCGGTCACCGCGTGGCCGGCGGCCCGCGCCGCGGCGACGACGTCCTGCCCGAGCAGGCCGGCGGCGCCGACGACGACCCACGGCGCACCGGGCTCCGGGAAGGGCTGCACGGGGACCGGACGGGAAGCCATGCGGCGACTCTAGCGGCGCGCCGCCGTCGAGCCACCGTAGGGCCGCGACGACGCCACCTGAGTACGCTCGTCCGCATGCAGATCCGCGAGCTCTCGGTGCCCGGCGCGTTCGAGGCGACACCGCAGCAGCACGGCGACCCGCGAGGGACGTTCCTCGAGTGGTTCACCGACGAGTCCTTCACGGGTGCCACGGGCCACCGGTTCGACCTCGAGCAGGCCAACCTCTCCGTCTCGGCCGCGGGCGTGGTGCGGGGCGTCCACTTCGCGGACGTGCCCCCGAGCCAGGCGAAGTACGTCACGTGCGTCGCGGGCGCCGTGCTCGACGTCGTCGTCGACCTGCGCGTCGGCTCGCCGACCTTCGGGCGGTGGGACGCGGTGCTGCTCGACGACGTCGACCGCCGCGCGGTCTACCTCTCCGAGGGGCTGGGGCACGCCTTCATGTCGCTCGACGACGGCTCGACGGTCCTCTACCTGTGCTCCGCTCCGTACGCGCCGGGCCGCGAGCACGGCGTGCACCCTCTCGATCCGGCGATCGGGATCGAGTGGCCGCGCGTCGGGCGGGACGGGCGGCCGCTCGAACCGCTGCTGTCCGAGAAGGACGCCGTCGCCCCGACGCTCCACGAGGCCCGCGAGCAGGGCCTTCTCCCGCGCCTCGAGGACGTCGAGGCGTTCGTCGCCTCGCGGCGCTGACCCGCGCGACGCGCTACACCTGGCCGGCCGCCGCGTACCTCGCCTCGGTCGCGGCCTTGCGCGGCCGCCACCAGGACTCGTTCTCGCGGTACCACGCGACCGTGGCCTCGAGCCCCTCACGGAAGTCGGTGTAGCGGGGCGTCCACCCGAGCTCGGTGCGCAGCCGCGTCGAGTCGATCGCGTACCGGAGGTCGTGGCCGGCCCGGTCGGTCACGTGGTCGAAGTCGCCGGCGTCGCGCCCGAAGACCTCGAGCAGGGTCCGGACGACGTCGAGGTTGGACTCCTCTCCGTCCGCCCCGACGAGGTACGTCTCGCCGAGCGTCCCGTCCTCGATGATCCGCCAGACGGCCGCGTTGTGGTCGTCCACGTGGATCCAGTCCCGGACGTTGAGGCCCGCGCCGTAGAGCTTGGGCCGGGCGCCGTCGATGAGGTTGGTGATCTGGCGCGGGATGAACTTCTCGACGTGCTGGTACGGGCCGTAGTTGTTGGAGCAGTTCGAGATCGTCGCGCGCACCCCGAACGAGCGCACCCACGCGCGCACGAGCAGGTCGGAGCCGGCCTTGGTCGACGAGTACGGCGACGACGGGTTGTACGGCGTCTGCTCGGTGAACCGAGCCTCCGTCTCCGGGTCGGCCGGGTCGCGGAGCGGGAGGTCGCCGTACACCTCGTCGGTCGAGATGTGGTGGTATCGGACGTCGTGGCGGCGCACCGCCTCGAGCAGGGTGAAGGTCCCCACGAGGTTCGTCCGGACGAACGGCGACGGGTCCGCGAGCGAGTTGTCGTTGTGCGACTCCGCGGCGAAGTGCACGACGACGTCCGTGTCGGCCACGAGCCCGTCCACGAGCGCCGCGTCGGCGACGTCGCCCTGCACGAACGTCACGGCGTCCGCGACCGGGTCGAGCGAGCCCCGGTCCCCGGCGTACGTGAGCGCGTCGAGGACCGTCACCCGCGCGTCGGCGCGCGTGCGCACCGTGTGGTGCACGAAGTTCGCGCCGATGAACCCGGCACCGCCGGTCACGAGCACCCGCATGACGTCCTCCCTGACGGCGCCCGGCGCGCCGGCCCGACTCTCAGACCCGCACGCGCGGCGCGAGCTTGTTGTCCACCATCGACAGCGCCGACCCGATGGCCATGTGCATGTCGAGGTACTGGTACGTCCCGAGCCGCCCGCCGAACAGCACGTCACGCTCGGCGTGCTCGCGCTCGGTGAGCTCACGGTACGCGAGGAGCCGGGCCCTGTCCGCGGGGGTGTTCACCGGGTAGTACGGCTCGTCGTCGCGCGCCGCGAACCGCGAGAACTCGCGCACGACCACGGTCCGGTCCGTCGGGTAGTCCCGCTCGGGGTGGAAGTGCCGGAACTCGTGGATCCGGGTGTACGGGACGTCGAGGTCCGCGTAGTTCATCACGGGCGTGCCCTGGAAGTCGCCGACGTCGAGCACCTCGCGCTCGAAGTCGAGCGTGCGCCACCCGAGCTCGCCCTCCGCGTAGTCGAAGTACCGGTCGACGGGGCCGGTGTAGACGACGGGCACGTTGCCGACGACGGCGTCCTTGTGGACGGGCTGCGACGCGTCGAAGAAGTCGGTGTCGAGCCGCACCTCGATGCGCGGGTGGTCGGCGAGCCGCTCCAGCCAGGCGGTGTACCCGTCGACGGGCAGGCCCTCGTGCGTGTCGTTGAAGTAGCGGTTGTCGTAGGTGTACCGCACGGGCAGGCGCGAGATGACGCTCGCGGGCAGCTCGGTCGGGTCGGTCTGCCACTGCTTGGCCGTGTAGTCGCGGATGAACGCCTCGTACAGGGGCCGGCCGATGAGCGAGACGCCCTTCTCGTCGAGGTTCGCGGGCTCGCGCCCGGCGAGGACGGCGTCGAGCTCGGCCGCCTGCTCGCGCACGAGCGCGCGGGCGGCGTCGGGCCCGTAGGCCGACCGGAAGAACTGGTTGATGGTCCCCAGGTTGATCGGCATGGGGAACACCTCGCCGCGGTACGTCGTGTACACGCGGTGCACGTAGTCCGTGAACGCCGTGAACCGGGTCGCGTACTCCCAGACCCGCTCGTTCGAGGTGTGGAACAGGTGCGCGCCGTACCGGTGCACCTCGATGCCCGTGGTGGGCTCGTCCTCCGAGTACGCGTTCCCGCCGATGTGGGGGCGGCGCTCGATCACGAGCACGCGCGCGCCGTGCTCGGTCGCCATCCGCTCCGCGACGGTCAGGCCGAAGAAGCCCGACCCCACGACGACGAGATCGATGTCCATCAGTTGGTGTCCTCTGCTCGGGGTGCGGTTGCTCGGGGACGGGTGGCGTCCGGCACGGTCATCCGTTCGCCTGGCGCGACGGCTCGCCGGGCGCGACGACCGGCTCGTACCCGACGGTGGCGCCCTGCTGCGCGGCGTCCGCGGCGTCGGGCCGCTCGCGGATGAGCAGCGTGCGGTAGGCGGCCTTGCGCAGCCCCTCGGGGACGAGACGGTAGCCCCCGCGGACGACGACGTTCCGAACGTACTGCGTCCGGCTGGTGAACCCCTCGTCGCGCAGCGTGCGCTGGAGCCGGAGCTCCGAGCGCAGCAGGCGCGTCCCGCCTCGCCGCGCGTACGCGCCCGCACCGACCCGGTACAGCACGAGCGGCTCGGCGACGTTCGCGACCTGCGCGCCCGCCGCGATCATGCGGGCGAACAGCAGGTAGTCCTCCATGAGGTCGAGCGTCTCGTACCCCCCGGCCCCGCGGACCGCCGAGCGCCGGTACACCACCGACGGGTGGTTGAACGGGTCGTGGAAGCGCGAGTAGCGCTCGATCTCGTCGGGCGTCGTCGGCGGGGTGCGCGTACGACCCCACTCGGCCTCGTCGTCCTCGATCTCGACGATCGCGGAGCCCACGAGGTCGTACCCGGCCGTGACGAGCGGGACCTGCACGGCGAACCGGTGCGGCAAGGACACGTCGTCGGCGTCGACGCGCGCGACGATCTCGTGGTCGCAGTGCTCCAGCCCGATCTCGAGCGCCGCGGCCAGGCCGACGTTCTGCGGGAGCTCGACGAGGTCCACGTCGAAGCCCGGCGTGGCGGCGAGCTTCTCGAGGAGCGCCTGGAGCTTGGGGCGCACCGGCCCGTCGCGGACCACGACGACCTGCGTGGGCGGCAGCTCCTGCTCACGGCTCGCCGACTCGAAGGCACGCTTCACGAACCGCCGACGGTCGCCCTCGTACACCGGCATGAGCACGGTGAACGGCTCGACGTCCTGCGGCGCGAGGTCGTCGGGGCCGCGGTCCTCGCGCGCGACGCTCATGCGCGCCCTCCGGCGACCGGGCGTCCCGCGCCCGCCTCGACGGCGCGCACCTCGTCCTCGACCGGGCCCAGTCCCGCCAGGACGGCGTCGGCGGGCTGGGGAGCGCTCGTGACGCCGTCGCGCAGGCCCTTCCAGCCGGAGGTCACGAGCGTGCCGCGGTCCTGGGACCGGACGATCGTGCGGGTCCAGCGCACCAGCGTCGACGCACCGTAGGTCGCGGTGTCGACCGGGCCGAGCGCGCGCGACCGGGAGAACATCCAGATCTTGTTGCGGACCTCGTTGTAGAACCGGGGCCCCGGGTCGAGGTCGCTGCCCGCGAACTTCGCGGTGCGGTGCTCGACGACGCTCGCCGGGACGTAGAGCCCCGGGCGCCGCCGCAGCAGCCGGGTCGAGAACTCGAAGTCGTCGTTCCAGATGAAGTAGTCGGCCGACGGCAGCCCGTCCTCCCGCACGGCACGCGCGTCGACGAGCATCGAGACGAACGAGCTCGACCGGACCGGCACGGCACCCGCGACCTGGGCACGCCGCACCTCGTCCTCCGACGCGCGCGGGCGGCGGCGCGGCGTGTTCATGGGGTGCTCGCGCCCGTCCGTCCACACCGCCTTCGAGCCGGCGATCGCGACGGGCTCACCGCCCGCTGCCTCGAACGCGTCGCGCGCGACGAGGAGCTCGGCGAGCGCCGTGGGCGTGGGGATCGTGTCGTCGTCCATCAGCCACACGAGGTCCGCGGGGACCGAGCCGTCCGACGGCGCCACGGCGTGCGCCATGCCGGCCGCGAAGCCGCCAGCGCCCCCGGTGTTGCGGGCGAGAGCCAGCACCTCGGGCGCGCTCCGGTGCTCGCGCGCGACGGTGGCCGAGTCGTCCGTGGACGCGTTGTCGACGACGACCAGGTGGTCGACCGGGCGCGTCTGCGCCGCGACGGCGTCCAGTGCCGCGGCGAGCAGGTCCCGCCGGTTGTACGCGACCACGACGGCGACGACACGGGCGGGCACGGCTTCCACACAGCTCCTCGGGACCGGACGGACAATCCCTCCATCCTATGGGTCGGCCCCGGGCGTTCCGGCCTCGCCGGTCGTCGTGCCCGCCGCGCAACGCCTCAGGGGGTGCGCGGGAACGCCACGAGCGAGAACGCCTTCTGCTTGCGGTCGATGCCCTGCAGGACGGCGGTCCCCGAGTGCGGCTGCTTCATGGCGATCTTGACGGTGACCATGTGGCGCCGGGTCGGGCTGTACAGGTTGAGGTACCCGCACGTGACGCCACCGATGACCACGCGCATCTTCCCGAACTGCGGCCCGACCTCGGCCTTCACGACCACGCTCCGCGCGTCCTTGACGTGGTAGAGCTTCGCGGCCGCTGTCGAGCTGACGGTCGTGTAGACCTTCCCGCTGAAGTACGCGGAGCCGTTGACCCGCGTCCAGGACGGCGACCAGTGGATCGTGGCCGGGTTCACCGGACGCGTCATCCGGTGCAGGATCCGGACCGGACCGCGCCGGTGGGCCGAGTCCACCGGTCTGACCGCCACGACGCGCGACCAGCCCGCAGGGGTGCTGAACGTGTAGGACGTCCCCTTCACCGTCGCCGACACGTGCCACATGCGGGTGTCCCGCAGGCTGCCGCTGATCGACGCGCTACGCGTCAGGATCTGGTACTGCGTGGCGCCCCGGACGGCCTTCCAGCGGTACGTCGTCCTCGAGAACCACTGGACGGGCACCGCGCTGCTCGACGCGGCGAGGACGGTCGGTGCGGCCGTGGTGTAGCGGATGGTGCCCCACTTCGCGCGCGCGGAGGCGATCCGCTGGTGCACCGCCGACCGGATCGTCGGAAGCTTGGCGTACAGGTACTTGCCCGGGCACGCGGTCCCGTTCGTGTCGCGGTGCCCGAGGATCGTCGGCACCCGCACCCAGGTACCCGCCTTCGCCTTCGTGTTGCTGCCGGTGCTCGATCCCGTCAGCAGGCGCGTGTGCCCGAGCGAGTTGACCCCGTACTCGTAGCCCTTCCAGGCGAGCACCTTCTCGATGGACGTCAGCAGGGCCGACGACGGCCGGGCGGTCTGGAAGTTCCCCATCGCGGACACGCCGATCGTGTCGGTGTTGTAGCCGCCGGCCTGGGCACCGATCGGGTTGTCGTAGATCGCGTCCTTGCGGCCCTGGAAGATCGTCCCGTACTTGTCGACGAGGAACTGGTAGCCGATGTCCGGCCAGCCGCGCGACTTGGTGTGGTACGCGTAGATGCCGCGGACGATCGCGGGCGACTGCGCCTTGGTGTAGCTGTTCGTGCCCGCGGTGTGGTGCACGTACATCGCGTCGAGGTGCGCCGAGACGTCCGGCCAGGAGCTCGACAGGCGCTCGTCGGCGCCCCACCCCGCACGCGTCACGATCGAAGGCTTGTTCTCGTAGCCCGTCGCGGCGTCCGCGCTCGCGAGCGGGCGGGCCGTGGAGCCCGCGCTCGCGTCGGCCGCGGAGCTCCCAGGGTCGACGACGTCCACCTGGACGTCCTTCGGTGCCGAGCCGTCCTTCGTGACGACGCGCACCTGGATCCCGTCCGCGCCGGACGTCGTCAGCGGGTCCGTCCCGGGCCGCTCGCCGGACACGCCGACGTCGTTGACCTCGAGCTCGGTCCACGGCGACCACCGGCCGTCCTCGCGGATCCGGACCGAGACGAGGACCACGTCGGACGTCCCGGACGCCCACGTCACGCCCGCGACGAGGAAGTGCCCGGTGCGCTCCTGGGCGCCGAGGACGGCGAGGCGACCCCCGTCCAGCGCGGGGTGCGCGCCCGCCGTCGCCGGCGTCGGCGCGGCGCTCGGCGCGGCCGCGAACGGGCTCGCGGTCGCCCGGCGCGGGACCACCGCCTTGCCGTCGTCGCCGACCGCCGGGTCGAGCGCCGACGCGTCGCGTCGCGCGTTCCCGTCGATGCCCCGGACGTGGTGGGTGCTCACCTCCGGCTTCACGACGTGCGCGGCGGGCGCGGGGAGCGTCGCGACCGGAGCCACGACGGCGGCTCCCGCCAGCAGCCCGGCCGCGGTCAGCCTGACCACCGCGCGTCTGGCCCCCACCACCACGCGCGAGCCCGGCCCCTCCGCCCGTTCTGATGCCCTGACACCCATGACGACCCCCTCGTCCGTTCGTGCCCGATCTGCGCACCTGCGCCGCACACCAGGGTGCGGGGCGCACGCCCGGAGCGCATCTCGGAGGGGGACGGGCCCGGGACGCCTCGCCGGGCTACAGGGGCCGGGCGTCCGACTCGAGGAGCACGGGGATCCCGTCGCGCACGGGATAGGCGAGCGGGCGGACGGGGTCGGTCGAGTGCAGCTCGGGCTCGCCGTCGGGTCCCGTGCCGTCGACGAGCGTCGCGCCCGTCACGGGGCAGCGCAGCAGGTCACGGGCCCACGCGTCCAGGGGAAGGGGGGTGCTCATGCCTGCTCCTCGGTGTCGGCGGTGTCGGCGGCCCGGACGAGCGAGAGCACGTCGTCGCGGACCTTCTCCATGATGTCCTCGTCGGCGGCCTCGACGTTGAGCCGCAGGAGCGGCTCGGTGTTGGACGCGCGGAGGTTGAACCACCACTGGGGCGTGGCGTCCCAGTGCGAGACGGTGAGGCCGTCGAGCTCGTCCGTGGTGACGGGACCGGCGCCCTGCTGGGTCACGTACGCCTCGACGACGCGCGCCCGCGCCGCGGGCACGTCGGCCACGCGGGAGTTGATCTCGCCGCTCGCGACGTACGGCTGGTAGGCGTCCGCGAGCGCCGACAGCGGGTGCGGCTGGGACGCGAGCGCGGCGAGCACGTGCATCGCGGCGAGCATGCCGGTGTCGGCGAAGAAGAAGTCGCGGAAGTAGTAGTGCGCGCTGTGCTCTCCCCCGAAGACGGCCTGGTGCTCGGCCATCTGCGCCTTGATGAACGAGTGCCCGACGCGCGTGCGGACGGTCTCGGCGCCCGCGGCCTGCAGGAGGTCGGGGACGGCCCGCGAGGTGATGAGGTTGTGGATGATCACGGGCCGCGCCGCGGCGTCGGCCTGCTTCTCCTTGGCGACCTCGCGCAGCCCGACGAGCGCGGTGATCGCGGACGGCGAGACCGGGTCGCCGTGCTCGTCGACGACGAAGCAGCGGTCGGCGTCGCCGTCGAAGGCGAGGCCGAGGTCGGCGTCGTGCTCGACGACAGCGGCCTGGAGGTCGCGGAGGTTGGCGGGCTCGAGCGGGTTGGCCTCGTGGTTGGGGAACGAGCCGTCGAGCTCGAAGTACAGCGGCACGACGTCGAGCGGCAGGGCGGGCAGGCCGGCGCCGGTGCCCAGCACGGCCGGCACGGTGTACCCGCCCATGCCGTTCCCCGCGTCGACGACGACCTTGAGCGGGCGGATCCCGGACAGGTCGACGAGCCCACGGAGGAACGCGGCGTACTCGCCGAGCATGTCGCGGTCGGCGACGGCGCCGCGGGCGCCCGCGTCGACGGCGTCGGGGAGACCGTCGCCCAGGTAGTCGCCGGCGAGCTCGCGGACCTCGGCGAGCCCGGTGTCCTGCCCGACGGGGCGGGCTCCCGCGCGGCACAGCTTGATGCCGTTGTAGACCGCCGGGTTGTGGCTCGCGGTGAACATCGCGCCGGGGACGCCGAGCGAGCCGGACGCGAAGTACAGGCCGTCGGTCGAGCACAGGCCGATGCGGGTCACGTCGACGCCCGCGTCGGTGAGCCCGGAGGCGAACGCCGCGACGAGGTCCGGCCCGGACTCGCGCATGTCGTGCCCGACGACGACGCTCGGCCGGGCGCCCTCGCCCGCCTCGGGAAGCGCCACCACCCGCGCGAACGCCGCGCCGATCGCGCGGGCCACGTCGGGCGAGAGCTGGTCGGGGACGGTCCCGCGGACGTCGTAGGCCTTGATGAGGGAGGACAGGTCGATGCGCGTCACGGTCCGAGCGTAGCGGGACGGCCGCTCACCCGACGGGCGCCTCCGCCACCGCCCCGAGCCCCGCGAAGCCCTCCTCGACGGTCGCGGCGTCGCGCTCCGCCACGAAGAGCACGTTGTGGTACTTCGCGTACGCGTAGGGAGCGCTGGTCGCGTAGGTGAGGTCGGGCGCGACCGGGTACGCGCGCACGGCGTCGTCGTCGACGTGCCAGGCCCGCGTGTAGCCGCGCTCGCCCAGGAGCCGGTACAGCGTCGCGAAGTCGTCGCGCGAGAGCACCTCGGCGAGGAGCGCGGGCCGCTCGGCGTCCAGGAAGGCGCGCCCGCCCGCGAGCACGTGGCTCTCGTGCCGCTCGACGTCGATCTTCATGAGGCCGACGCGCGGGCGCCCCTCGGCGGCCCACCAGGCGTCGAGCGTCGTGACCTCGACCTGCGACGTGGCCGCGCCGCGGGCCGCCCCTCGGTCGGCGAAGCGCTCGAACGACGAGCCCGTCGCGAGCGGGACGGCGTCGTTGTGGTGGAGCGTCATCACCCCGGGCTCCGACGAGACGCCGACCGCGTGGACGTGCACCCGGTCCGTGAGCCCGGACAGACGCACGTTCGTGCGCGTGCGCCGGGCGATGCGCTCGACCACCTCGAACGCGTGCACGGCGACGTCGGGCGCGGCCGCGCCCGCGACGAGCGAGAAGATGCCGGTGTGCGCGCCGACGTCGAGCACGGTCGCCGCCGTCCGTGCGAGCGTCGAGAACACGGCCGTCGAGAGCGACTCGTACGCGTTCGGGCCGAACCAGAACGACACCGCCGCGACGAGGTCGTCCTCGTCGAACCACATCCACACCGGCCGTCCGCCACCCGCCTGCACGAGCACCGGACCCGTGTAGGGGTGGGCGCGCCGCAGGGCCCGCAGCTCGGGCGACTGGACCCGGGTGGGCACCGAGGCGCCGGTCGCGAGCCACGGGCGTGCGGCGTGCGCGTCGAGCGACTCCCGGGTCCCCCGGCGCGGGGCCGGGGCGGGCGGCGCCGGCGCGGGGGCCGCCGCCGGGCCGGGCGCCCGGTCGCGCGCGTCCAGCGCCGCCTCGACGCGCTGGTCCACCAGCCGGCGCAGCTCGCCGCCCGCGAGGGCGTCGGCCCACCGCAGCGCGACCCGGCGCGGCCCGCTGGGCGCCGTTCCCCGTCCTGCTCGTGCGTCCCCCATGCGCTCGTCCTCTCGTCAGGGGCGTCCCGCACCCAGGCCGAGCCGGCGGCGCACGTACCGTGCGCCCCTCCCGACCGTCGTCGCGGGCGCCGTCGGGTCGGTCACGACCTCGAGCGCGCGACGCACCTGCGTCGCGCGGGCGACGTCGCCCTCGGCGTACAGCTCCTCGCGGCGGTCGCGCAGCCACGCGCGTGCGACGCCGGCGCGCTCGTCGTCCGTGAGCGACGCGGGGCCCGACGGCTTCGCCTTCGGTGCCGCGGGCCCGCGCGTCCGCCCCTCGAACAGCATCGTCTTGGCGTGGAGGCGGCTCGACAGCCAGACCTCGAGCTCGCCGAGGGGCACGCACTCGCGCTCGTCGGGCATCGCGCCGGTGAGCGCGTGATAGATCCGCGCGAGGTTCTCGAGCGAGACGTCGTAGAGGCGCTCGCGCTCCTTGGTCGCGCGCTCCTGCATCGCCTCGTAGTCGTCGTGGCACCGCTCGACGTTCGCCACGATCCGTGCGCCCAGGTCCGGGTCGTCGACGTCGATCAGCAGGTCGTCGATGCCGACCTCGCGGGCGAAGTAGACCATCTTCGGGGAGTTGTCGATCGGCACGACGAGCGACCCGGCCCCGAAGGGGACCATCGCCCCGTGTCCGCGCGTCGCGACGACGATCGGCACCTGCGAGAAGTGGCGCGGCCCGAGCAGCACGTCGCGGTCCTCGGTGTTCATCTCGACGAACGTGAAGTCGTCGAACCCGTGGGCGCGCAGGTAGTCGGGGAACACCGCGTCGAACTTCGCGAAGAACGACGCGAGCTCGATCTCGTAGCCGGCGGCCTTGAGCGACCGGCACGCCCGCAGCACCTGCTCGGCGACGCGGTCGTCCTTCTCGGACGGCGAGCGCGTGACCTGGAGGGTCACGCGGCGCGCCCTCTCCGGGACCGCGTGCGGGTCGCCGGCGCCGTCGACGAGCTGGCGCAGGAACGTCGTCGGGCACGGCTGGAACACGATCTTGTGGTGGAGCCGGGGGTCGACGATCTCCTTGACCCGTTCGATCGACCCGTGGTTGCGCAGGCCCACGAACGGCGAGTCCTCGATGACCGCCTCGAAGTGCTCCTTGAAGACCGGAGCGAGGCCGGTGTGGTTGCGGTAGAGGTTGAAGCCGACGCCGAAGACGATCGTCCTCCGCATCTGGCGGGCCGTCGCGACGCTCGACCGGAACGCCCAGCCCGACAGGTCGTGGTTGCGCGGGATGATCACGCCGCCGCCCGCGATCAGGGCCGCGTCGAACGTGTTGGCCCGCTCCACGAGCCGCGGCCCGATCGGGTACCGGCTGTCGGCGCCGTCCTCGACGCGGAAGTACCGCCGCCCCCCGAACGAGTGGAACAGCGCCCGGACGGCCTCCACGAGGAGCGCGTCGCCGTAGTTGTTGTGCGTGTAGTACTGCCAGGAGAAGAGCCGGACGGGCCGGGTCGGGGCGGCCGGGGTCGTGGTCATGCGTGCTCCTTCGTCTCAGGCCGCCGCGAGCGCGTCGCGCCCCGGCTGCCACGCGTCCATCAGCCCGGCCGTGCCTGACCCGGTGGCGTCGTCCTGCAGGGCCCCCACGAGCATCCGCGCGTCTGCGGCCGACGGCGCCGCGATGAGCCGGGCCAGCGCCCACGTCGCGGAGTCGGGCCGCATCGCGAGCAGCGGGACGCGCTCGCCGAACCGGTCGAAGACGTCGCGGACGAAGTCGCCGATCCCCCGCTGGATCTCGGCGTTGCGCCGGTCGGAGGCCACCGTCGGCGCGAGGACCGGCCGGCCGCCGGGGCCGAAACCGTGGCACTCGGGCAGGCCGACGGGCGTCAGCAGGTACTCGAGCACGGTCCCGTACCGGAAGAACGTGCGGTCCTGCGACCACGGCTCGAACCGGGCACCGGTGATCACGGCGTACTCGAGCGCGTGCTCCATGCCCGTGAAGTAGAGGCCGTCGACGCGGCGGCCGACGCTCGTCATGATCGCGCGCTGCGACGAGCCCGAGTAGCCGAGGTCGACGACGACGGGCCGCGCGGCGTCCCCGAGCTGCTCCGCGTAATAGCGGCGGGCGTCCGCGCTGCGCTCGGCGCACGCGGCGGCGACCTCGTCGGCGCGCTCGACGAGCACCGCGGTCAGCGCGGCTGCGCGGTCCTTGCCGAGCGGGGCGTCGAGCTCGCCGATCCGGGCCCGGGCGAGCGCGGGCTCGAGCAGGCGCACCGCGCCCGCCCCGAAGCGCGTCGTGAGGAGCGTGCGCGGCGTGTTGGCCGGGTTGAGCCCGTGCACGAACTGCGTCGAGGCCACGTGCGCGGCGTCCCCCGAGAAGACCTGGAACGCGGCGCGGCGCGACGCGAGCAGGTAGCGCGCGGGCGGGAGCTCCGGGTCGGCGGCACGCAGCCGCTCGTAGACGAGGTGCGGGACGTACCCGTCGCGCGCGAGGAAGGAGACGTCGTCGTACCCGAGGTCGCGCGCCTGGCGGGCCACCCACAGGGTCCAGCCGAGGAGCGCGGGACCGGCGATCCCGTAGCCGAGGGCGTAGGGCGTCCCGAGGGAGACCGCGCCCTTCGGGAACGCGACGAACGGGTTGTCGAAGAAGCGGTGGGCGACGACGCCCTTGACGAGCGAGAGACCCTTCTCCTCGCGGAAGCCCTTCCAGAGTCCGCCGAGCGCGTGCGTGCGCCGGGCTGCGTCGGCCGCGGACGGCACGTGCAGCGTGGCGATCCCGCGCGCCGCCGCCCGCTCGACGTCGGCGACGGGGTTGTCGCCCACGTGCAGCAGGTCGCCGGCGTCGAGCCCGAGGTCCCCCAGGACGACGTCGAACAGCGCGCCGTCCGCCTTGGTGGCGTCGGCGTCGGCCGAGGCGAAGACGAACGCCGGCTCGACCGGCAGGTGCGGGCCGACGAGGTCGAGCAGCTCGTCGGCGGAGTAGAAGGTGTCGGACACCAGCCCGACGGTCCGTCCCAGCCGGTGCGCGAAGAGCATGAGCGCGACGCCGAGCGCCCGCGGGGCGAGGTGCTGCTCCTCGAGCGCGACCTCCGCCTCGAGGAGCGCCTTGCCGCGTGGGAGGCCGCCCAGCAGCCGGGACGTCTGGTCTGCGACGGCCCCGAGCGTGTACTCGCCACGCTCGCCGCCCGCCGCCCGGTCCGCCGCCCGCAGCGTGCCGACCGCGGCGTTGCGCGCGTTGCTGTAGCGCGCCATCGGCGGCAGGTCGGGTGCGAGCTCGCGGTCCAGGACGCTGACGAGGTCCGACGCCCGCGAGACGGGCCGCACCACCAGCGTGTCGAACACGTCGAACGAGACGTGGGTCGCCGTCGACGAGCGCAACGCCCGGAACGCGTCCGGCAGGCCGGGCGTGACCGCTCCCCCGACGCCGTGGACCGCGGCGAGCAGCGGGTCCTGGGTCGTCGGCGGGACCGAGTCGACCTGGCGCTCGAGCACGCTCCACGGGTCCACGCCGGCGTCGACGGCCGGGAGCTGCTCCACGGCAGGGATCCGGTCGCGCAGCGCAAGGTAGTTCGCGAGCTGGCCGGTGCGCTCCGCGCCCAGGCTGGCCGCCATGCGCAGCCCGAAGTCCACGTCGACGAGGAACGACGGGACGCCCAGCAGGTGCGGAGCCGTGAGCAGCAGGGTCGAGTTCACCGCGACGACCGCGGCCGGGCGCGACGTGGCGATCAGCACCTCGAGCGGCAGGTCCCGGTCCGTCATGAGCGTCAGCCCGTCGCCCGCGGCGCCGGGCAACGAGGCCGCGATCGCCTCGTACACCGCCGACGCGTGCCGCGGGTGCGGCTTGTACGCGACCCGGTACCCCTTCGCGAGGAGGTCCTCGACGACGCCGCGGTAGACCGCGACGAGCTCGTCCGTCGACACCGCGTCGCCCTTGCGGTCGAAGTACTGCTCGACGAGCACCACCGTGTCCGGGGTCAGCCCGGCGTCGTGCCGGCCGCACGCCCGCTCGAGGGCACCCGTGAACGCCGTCGCGTCGATCTCCTCGAACAGCTCGGGGCGGTCGAGCGCCGAGAGGGGCGCGAAGGCCCCGAGGTAGTGGTGGTACTCGACCCGCACGACCCGGTCGAGGAACTGCAGCGGGCGCAGGTCGTCGGGATACAGCCCGGCCATGCCCTCCTCGAACAGGCTCACCCCGGCGTCGGGGAAGGCGCCGGCCAGCGCGTCCAGGAGCCAGTGCGAGTGGGACAGGAACATGCGGAGCTGCTGCGGGGTCCGGCCGCCGCACAGCTCGGTCATCCGCTCCGCGTCCGCGAGGATCTCGAGGTACTCCGCCGGCTCCGGCAGGAACGAGACCGTCTTGACGCCCCGCAGCCGCCGGATCCGGCGCGCGAGGCGTCGCTCGTCCGCGGGGTCGGAGAACAGGACGACGACGTGGTGGTCGTCCTCGGGGCCGACGTACCGCGACGCGAACGAGTTGACCGCCGAGTACAGGCCGGTGACCAGGTGCAGCGTGGTCATGCGCCGAGCCCCACGGCGCGCCGGCCTGCCGTCGTCCACATGCGCGCCCACGTCCCCGCGGACTCGCGGCGGTGGCCGCGGCGGCGCTGGATCTGCGCGAGCACGCGCAGGTTGCGCACCGAGCCCGGCCAGCGCTCGAGGGTGCGCAGCGCGACGCGCTCGGCCTCGTCGAGGCGCCCTGCCTCCATGAGCTCGCGGGCCGCGAGCCACCGCTTGGTGCTCGCCGCGTCGGCGTCCTCGGGAGCCGGCACGTCGTCCGCGCCGGGCTCCGCGGGGTCGCCCGGGAGCGCGGCCACCCGCTCCACCTCCCGCGCCGGCTCGGCCGCCTCGCGGCGGGCGCGCTCGCGGGCGAGCTGCCACAGCGTGAGGTACCCGAGGTAGTCGGGCCCGAGCCGGTCGATCCACAGCCCGACGAGCGACTCGGGCAGGTCGCGGTCGCGGTTCCACGGCTTCGGCCCCACGAAGTGCAGCACCTTGACGTCCCCCAGCCCCACCACGCCCGGGTTGGAGTCGAGCATCCGCCACAGCGTGTTGTAGGAGCTGTCCAGCCAGTCCACGTCCGGGAAGTAGCTGTTGAGGAAGCCCTGGTCGCCGCCGTCGTAGGACTCGAGGGTGCCGTTCTTCGCCATCATGTCGCGGAACACGTCGGCGTCGGGGCGGAACGCGAAGACGCCGCTGTTGAAGATCTCGCGGTTGAGGGAGAACCCGAAGTCGGGCGCCGCCGACAGGCCGTCCCGGTCGAACAGGTCGTCCAGACCGTCGAGGACCACGGTGTCCGCGTCGAGGTAGACGCCGCGGTCCAGGAACGTCAGCGCGAACACGCCCAGCTTCGAGAACGTGTACTCGAACCGGCCCTGGTGCTTGCCGCCGAACAGCGCGTTGCGGATGCGCGGCGCCCGCACGACGGTCAGGTTCTCCGGCAGGTACGGCACGTCCGGCAGACGGTAGCCCGCCGGCACCAGCGCGAGCAGCGGGTACGACGAGACCTTGGCCAGCGAGCGCGCCATGGCGAGCGCCCCCCAGAAGTAGCCGTCGTCGTCGAAGTAGGTGACGTAGGCGACCCGCCGCTCCCCCGCGGGCGTCCGGCGCAGCGCGTACAGCTGCTGGCCGACGAGGTCGGGGCCCTGCTTGGCCTCGGGGGTCATCCGGGCGCCGTCCGCGGCCGGCGCGTGCGAGACGAACTGCTTGAGCGGCTCGCTCGCGGCGCCGTCGACGATCGATGCGCCGGGGAACGCGTCGCGCAGGCGCTTGAGGTGCCCGAGCTCGTAGGAGTACGCGACCCGGCTCGTCGAGCGCAGCCCGGCGCCCACGGCGTCCTCGGTGAGGATCGACCGGCGGATCTTGCCGACGTACGTGCCGTCGGCCTGGCCGTCGAGCACGACGACCTGCTCGAACCCGAGCGACAGGGCCGTCCCGAGCATGACGGCGAGCATGCTCGGCGGGTGCGGGTCGCCGAGGATCGACGCTGTCGCGGGCGAGCCGACGAGGTAGTCGGCCCAGTCCTCGACCTGGCCGTCCCGGACCATGCCCTCGAGCGTGTGACCGACGAGCTGCTGGGCCCGGCGCAGGTCCGTGAGGACGGCCCCGATCTCGTAGTCCCCTCGGTAGACCGTCGTGCGCACCTTCTGGAGCGCGGCCTGCCGCGGCGCGACGAACCACGCGGCGACCTCGCGCCCGAACCAGTAGTGGTCCTCGGCGGCGATGTCGCCCTCCCGGAACACGTACGAGTCGGCGGGGAGGCTCGCGTAGTCGATCTCCTCGAGCGACACGCGCGCCGTCACGAGGACGACGGGACGCGTCACGTCCAGACGGCTGAGAGCCTCCACGGGCCCGCCCTTCCCGGCCCTTCGGGCCCGTTCCGTGTCGTGCGGCGGTCGGCGTCGGCGGCGGCTCCCTAGCCGGCCGAGGAGGCCGCCTCGTGCGGGTCGGGGACCACGCGGCGCGCCGCAGCACGCACGTGCTCCCAGAGATCTGCCTGGAGATTACTCACGTCCTGGCGGTACTCGGGCTCGTGAGAGAGCACATCGAGAGAACGCTCCAAGAGTTCATCGCGGAGCCCGTCGTCGTTCACCTCGAAGCCCCACTCAGGTCGCCGGAGGTCCTCGAGGAAGTACCGCGTCTTGGGGTGCGAGACGAGGCTCAGCACGGGCGTCCCGAGCCCGAACGGGATCATCGTCGCGTGCCCCCGCATGCCGACGACGAGGGACGCGTCGGCGTAGAGCCGATACCCCTCGTCGGGGGTCATCCGGTACATCGGGACGACGGGCGCGTCCACGCCGTGCTGCGCCGCGAGGTCCGTCGCGAGCCGCTCGTCGGAGTCGAGGTGGGCCGTGAGCGCGACCTCCGCACCCTCCGCCCGCAGCGCCGTCACGTAGCCCGCCATCGCGGCGAGGAACCGTGGGTAGCCGTCCGCGAACCGGCGCTCGCTGCGGTCGTACGCCGCGTTGAGGTACACCCGTCCTGAGCCGGGCGTCGCGGCGGGCGGGTCGGGGTGGACGAGCCGGAGCACCGTCGTCGGGCACGGGACGTACGTGACCTTGTCGTGGAGCGCGGCCGGCAGGAGCTCGCGGACGCGCTCGATCGACCCGTGGTTGCGCAGCCCCACCTGGGCGGCGCGATCCGTGAGCGCGACGAGGCTCTCGCGGAACAGGTCCGTCCGGAACGACTGGCCGCGGAACAGGTTGTACCCGACCGCGAAGACGTGCAGCGGGACCTCGAGCCGGTCCAGCGAGGCGCGCGGCACGTTCCACTGCCAGCCGCTGGCGCCGTTCGGCGCGGTGTCGGGCAGGAAGAGGCCGCCCCCGCCCACCACGAGCGCGCGCTGGGCGTTCGCGAGCTCGACCCGCGCGTCGTCGAAGACCTGGTGCACGTGGAACGGCACCCAGTCCAGCGGGGCCGCGTCGGGTACCGCGGCCTCGACGGACTGCCGGACGGCGTGCGGGAGCGCGACGTCGCCGAAGTTCCCGCCCTCGGGCAGGTAGAGAGCCGCGTGCCCGACGCCGCCCGTGGGCGCGTCGCCGGGCGGCGTCCGCGGCGTGACGGGGTCCTCGTTGCGCCGGAGCCAGGTGCGGGCGAGCTCGTGCTCGGGCTCGATCTCGAGCACCCCCCGGGCCGCGGCCTCGCCGGCCGCGTAGTCGTGCACGAGCCAGCTCGTCTGCGCCCGGAACACGCCCGCCCGGGCGCGGGCGCGGGGACCCGTCCCGGCGAGCCGCACGACGTCCCGCGCCGCGTCGTAGCGGCTCGTGGCACGGAGCAGGTCGGCGACGAGGAAGACACCGTCGTAGTCGAGGACGCCGGGCTCGTCGGCGACGGCGGCCAGCACGTCGAGGGCAGCGCCGTGATCGGCGTCCGCCGCCAGGGCGAGCGCCCGGTCCCGCGCGTCGGTGAGGCGCTGCGTCGGCTCGGGTGCGGGCCGCAGCGCCGCCAGGTAGGCGTCGACCAGCCCGCGGGGCAGCCGCCGCCCTCCGACGGCGAGCCGAGCCAGCCGCTCCTCGGCCACGACCGCCAGCGCGGCCGTCACCGCCTCCTCGGACGCGAGCCGGGAGCGGAGCCGTTCGCCCCGCGCCCGCTCGTCCTCGGCGTCGGCGGCGAGCGCCCGCTCCCGGCCGCGGACCTCGGCGAGCTCGGAACGGAGGTCCTCCAGCTCGGCCCGGAGGGCGTCGAGGCGGCCGGTCAGCTCGGTCTGGAGCGCGACGGTGCCCGCGAGCTCCTGGCGCAGCAGGGCGCGCACCCGACGGTCGAGGCGGCGGACGGCCGGACGGGCGACGCGTCCGAGGGGGCCCGGCAGGTTCGGCGCGGGCCGGGTGTCGTGCGACATGGCGTCAGCGAACCACGACGCCTCGCGACCGGACGGGCGCGCGGCGCCTTCTGCACGCCACCCTCACACCCCGGCACCGGGCGGTGAACGGCGGATGAACCGCCGGGTCCGCGACGCCGGTCAGTCGGCCTCGCGCAGGACGCGCAGGTGCGCGCGCCGGGTGCCGTCGGGAGCGGGCTCGGGCTCGGGCTGGGTCGCACCCGCCCGCCGGACCGCCTCGGCGAGCGCGGACAGATCGTCCGGGCTGGGCGGGGGCTCCTCGAACCGGTCGGCCAGCCGGACGACGTCCCACCCACGGGGCACCGTGAGCTTCTGGGCGTGGTCGGCGCACAGGTCGTAGCTGTGGGGCTCGGCGTAGTGCGCGAGGGGACCGAGGACCGCGGTGGAGTCCGCGTACACGTAGGTCAGCGTCGCGACCGCTGCCCCGGTGCACGCCGTCCGCGAGCACTGCCTGACCGATTGCACGGAGGGAACGGTACTCCGCCCCGGCGCCGGCGCGCTGCTCCCACGCCGCCCGCGGACCCGCTCGCCCGTGGCTAGGCTCGGAGCGTGACCCCTTCCGCCGCGTTCCCCGGTACCCCGACGCCCGGTGACGGCGCCCTGCCCGTCCCCGCCGACGGCGCACCGGCACGCCCGGGCCCGCGCCGCCGCGACCGTCGCGGCCGGGGACTGCGGGGGCCTCTGCTGCCTCCGGGGCTTCCCGCCGCTCGGACGCGCGCCGACCGGTTCGACGACCTCGTCCTGGCCGTCGTCGAGCGGCTCGAGGCGCGGTGGGGCGAGCAGCTGGACGGGACGGAGTTCGCGGTCGAGGACGTGCCGCCGTCCGACCCGGCGCCCTGGGAGGACGGCACGGTCCCGCTGGGCCGCTGCTTCCCGGCCGAGTCGGGCCAGCCCGCGCGCGTCGTGGTCTACCGCCGGCCGGTCGAGGCCCGCGCGTTCGACGACGACGACCTCGCCGACCTGGTGCGCGACGTCGTCGTCGAGCAGGTCGCGCACCTGCTGGCGCGCTCGCCCGAGGACATCGACCCGCGCTACGACGGCGACTGAGAGGACCCGTCAGGACGTGCGGGCTGACGGTCACGAGCTTCCGCCAGGTCGCAGGTCACGGCAGGCCGAGGGTCGGGTCCTCCTGCGCCGCGACCGTCCCGCCGGAGCGGACGCTCGGCACGGGGGCGAGCACCGAGACGAGCTGGCCGCTCGCACCACCCGTCGGCACGCCCGACGACGGCGCCCCCACCGAGGTCACGACACCCCACGCGAGGGTCGCCCCGCCCTCGGGCGTCACGGCGTCGACGGCGACCCCGGCCAGGTCCTTGCCGGGGGCGAGGGCCGCGAGGTCGAGCGTCGTGGTCGTGGCCGCGGCGACCGTGACGTCGCGGGTGAACACCTGTGCGCCGGTCGCGTCGAAGATCCGCACGGTCGCCTTCACGCTGCCGGTCGCCTTCGCGTCCGGCGTGCGGTCGGCGGGAAGACCCGTGAGCACGAGGGTGCTCGCGGTCCCGTGCAGGAGCGCGGCCTCGCCGGCGTCCGCGGGGTCGGTGGTCGCCGTCGCGGCGGCGGAGCCGTCCGCGACGGCTTGCGCCGGCACCCACGCCCGGTCCCAGGGGGTCTTCGCGCCCGACGCCGCGGGCTGTCCCGCGGCGCCCGTCGTGCCGGGGCGCTGCTCGACGACGCCCGCGACGACGGAGCGGTCGGCGTCGACGCTCACGGTGTACGTCCCGGCCGGGAGGCCGCCGAGCGGCACGTCGACCACCTGGCCCGCGTCGAGGGCGATCTGCTCGGCGCCGCGCAGGTGCACCCGACCCTTCGGCCCCCACAGGCTCACGGTGGCCTGGGCCCGGTGGCTGGGCGCGAGGAGCCGCAGGACCGGCGCCCGCGCGTCCGCGATGCCCTCCCCGCGGCTCACGACGCCCGCGAGGGCGAGGTGCTGGGCGGGTGCCGCCCCGGGGACGACGTCGTCGACGCCCTGCGGGACGATTCCCGAGAGCGTCGAGTGCTGGAGGTACGTGCTCACGAGGCCGCCGGAGGCCTTCACCTCGACCACGAGCCGGTCGACGCCGGGGGCCGCGGCCTCGAGCAGCCGGACGACCTCCTTGCCCGCGGGGACGACGAGCGACGCCGAGCTCGCGAGCGAGATCTCCCCGTCGGGACCCCACGCGCGCACGCTCACCGTCGCGGGAGTGAGGCCGGGGTTCTGCAGGACGAGCTGCGTGCTGCTGCCGACCTTGGTGTCGCCGCCGGCCAGCCACGCCACGCTCCCGGGGGTCTGGCAGCTCGCGGCGACGAGCCCGCGGAGGTCGCCCGACGACGTCGTCGAGGAGACCGCGGCCGCGACCCGGTCGGCGCTGTCGTCGGGCGCGGGTGCCCGGAGCACGAGGCCGCCCGGCAACGGCGAGGCCTGCCGGAACACGCTCGCGCGGTCCCCGCCCGGGGACGCGGCGAGCGTCCCGGTCCTGGTGCCGTCGAGCGCCCGGACCGTGCCCGCGCCGGACGCGAGGGCGACCGCACCGAGCTGCGACGAGGTCGGCACCGGCGACGCCTTGAACTGGGCGTCGCCGCCCGAGTCGGGGTCGGTGAGCCGCGCCGGGGCGGGGCACACCAGCATCCGGTCGCCGGGGGCGACCTCGACCGTCTCGGTGCGGTGGGCGAGCGCGTCCGACGCCGCGGCGGGCGGGTCGGGCAGGACGTGCGGGGCGAGCGCGGCACCGCCGGCCACGAGCGCGACCGCGACCAGGCCCGTCCCGCCGAGCACGGCGCGGCGCCACAGGCGCGTCATCGCAGCACCACCCGCCGACGCCGGACCGGCAGCGCGAGCAGCACCACGACGAGCAGGAGCACGCCCGACGACCAGAGCCAGAGCGCGCGGTGGGGAGCGTCGTAGGTGACGACGAGGTGGCCGGTCTTGCCTGCGGGCACGACGAACTCCTGCTGCCAGGTCGTGCCGTCGCCGTCCGCGGGGGCGAGCGACCGCCCGTCGAGCGTCGCGCGCCAGTGCCGGTGCGCGTGCGAGGCGAGCACGAGGGTCGTCGCGGAGGTGCGCGCCGGGAGGTCGAGGTCGACGCCCGAGTCCTGGGACGCGAGCGACCGCAGCAGCTTGCCGTCGCCGTCCCGCAGCGTCGCCCAGGCGCCGCTCGTGGACGTCTGCGCGGCGTCCGCGCCGGGGAGCGCGACGCGCCACAGCACGGACGCCTGGCCCTCGGTGACGCGCGCCAGGCCGGGCACGGTGTCGAGCCGGGCCGTCAGCGCGGACCGGGTCGAGCCGCGCGTCGTGCCGTCGGCCGGCAGCAGCACGCCGCCGACCCCGAGGTCGGACATCGCGTCGGCGATCCCCCGCGACGACGGCGCGACGCCGTCGCCCGCGAGCTGCGCGACCACCCCGGCCAGCTGCGCCTCGGGGCTGGTCGGCCTCGGCGTCGTGCCGTCGAGCGCGGCACGAGCCGTCCGCCCGTCGACGACGACCGACGAGTCCACGAGCTGGGTGCCGTCCGCGCGTAGCAGCGTGTAGCGGACGGTCGGGACGGCGCCCGTCGTGGGGACGGCGTCGAGCAGGAGGAGGCGCGCGCCGGATGCCTGCATCTGCTGCCCCACGGGCGGCACGACGGGGGTGCCGGTGAGCGCGAGGTCACCGACGGTGTGGCGCGTCGGGTCGACCTGGTGGGCCACCCAGGTCCCGACCGCCGCGCACGGCACCGCGAGCGCCACCACGACGACGGCCGCCCGGGCGGCCTGGCGTCCGCGGTGCCGCTCGTCGTAGCGACCGCGGAGCACGGTCCGCTCGGGCAGCCCGAGCAGGGCCGCCGCGAGGAGGCCCGCGACGACCAGGGTCGTGCCGGGGCCCGGCCACGCCCGCACCAGGCCGGACACGCTGGTCGCGACGGCGACGTGCGGCGCCGCGACCGCGAGCGCCAGCCCCGCCGCGGCGACCAGCCACGCCACGCGGGCCGCCACGGGCCGGCGCGACCGGACGAGCGCGACGACGGCGACCGCGGCCACCGAGCCGACGAGGGCCCACGAGACCACCGTGACCCAGGCGCCGGACGTGCCGAGCGCCGTCGTGGGCGGGGCGGGCCAGCCGAGGGCGCTCTGCCACGGCGCCACGGCGTCGTAGCCGGTCGGGTTGCCCGACGACGCGAGCAGGAGGCGCCAGCCGCCGCCCTCGCGTCCCCAGGTGCGGCCGACGTGCCAGAGGAACGGCCCGAGCACGACGAGCGCGGGCACGGGGACGAGCAGGAGCCGCACGTACCGTCGGGGCGGCGCGGACGTCACGGCGGTCGCGAGCGCGGCGACGACGACCACCACGACGGCGACCGCGAGCAGCGCGGGCGCGCCAGCCGCGACGGGGACGAGCAGCAGCGCCGCGCCCGCGAGCGCGCCGAGCGACGGTGCGCCGAGCCGGCGGGCGGGGCCGCGGCCGGTGGCGTCGAGGGGCCCGGACGCGGGCGAGATGCGGTCGTCGACGACCACGCCCACCCCGCGCAGGGTCGCGAGGACGAACCAGGGCAGGGCGGCGTGCGCGACGAGCGCCCCGAGCCGCCCCTGCCCGACGGCGAGGAGCAGCGCGGGCGACGCGGCCCAGACGAGCGCCGCCCAGGCGCGCGCCGGGTTCCACCGGGTGAGGGCACCGGCGGCGAACCACGCGCCGAGGCCGGACGCGACGAACGACGCGACGAGCAGGAGGTTCACGGCGACCTGGACGTGCCCGACCGTGAGCACGGACGCGCCGAGCACGACCGCGAGGAGGGGGTCGGCCGGCGCGGCGTGGCCGAAGCCGGACTGCACCCACCCGGTCGTCGTCGCGGACCACAGCTCGCCCCACGTCGACGACGCCGGCAGGAGCGCCCCGCCGACGAGGCGCTCTCCCGACGCCAGCGCGCCGGTGAGCGAGGCGAACACGAGGCCGGTGAGCACGACGAGGGCGAGCGCGACCGCACCCAGGGCCACGCGACGACGACCCGCGAGCTGGGCCAGCTCGGCGCGCTCCAGCTCGCTCGGGGCGTACGCGGACCGGCGCTGCTCCGCGGCGCTGAGCCGGCGGTCGCGGCGCTGCGCCGCGCCCTCGCGCCAGTCCTGCTGCAGCGGCCGGACGGCCCGCCGCGGGACCGTCGAGGTGCGGCGGACCGACCGCCGGGCCCGCACGATCCCCGGCACGCGGACGAGGACGAGGAGCGGGGCGAGCAGCTCGTCGCGCGCGTGGCCGGGCTGCTTGAGGACGAGCCGGTACATGGCGCGGAACGGCGCCGACAGCACGAGCCACACGACGAGCGCGGGCAGGAGCGCGAGCGGCACGCCCACAAGCCGCAGGTGGAGCTCGCTGCGGCGGCGCGCGCCGAAGGACGCGTCCCCGCCGTCGTCGAGCTCGGGGTCGCCCGGGCGGGCACCGACGGCCGGGTCGACGCGGTGGAGGCTGAGCTGCGCGTGCTCGACGACCGCGCCCGGCACGACGACGACGCGGTGGCCCGCGAGCCGGGCACGACGGCAGAGGTCGAGCCCGTCGCCGAACGGCCCGAGCTCCGGGTCCGTGCCGCCGAGCTCGTCCCAGACGCTGCGGCGCACCAGCGCGCCTGCCAGGCCGACGCCGAGCACGTCGTCGCGCGCGTCGTGCTGGCCCTGGTCGATCTCGTGCGGCTCGACGACGGACACGCGCCGCCCGCCGCGCGAGGTCGTCACCCCGACCTCGAGCAGCTCGGGGATGCGGCGGACGTCGTCGAGGCGGGCGACGGGCTGGGCGGGCGCCGTCGTCCACCGGCGCTGCTTCGCACCCGCCACGGCGACCGCCGAGGAGTGCTCGACGCCGCGCAGCAGTGCGCCGAGGGCGCCGGCGTCGGGTGCGGAGTCGTCGTGGAGGAGCCAGAGCCACTGGCTGTCGGGTTCCTCGCGCAGGGCAGCGGCGACGCCCTCGCCGAACGTGCGCGCCCGAGGGGCGGCGACGAAGCGGGCATCGCCGAGCTGGAGGTCCGCGTAGCCGCTCGTCGCGGTGGAGGTGGCGACGTCGACGACCACGAGGCGGGTCGGGGCGCGGTGCTGCGCGCGGACGGCGGCGAGGGCCCGCCGGAACCAGGGGTTCGCGCCGCGGGTGACGATCACGGCCGTCACGCTCGCGACGACGGGAACCGTCCCCGTCACGGCGGACACGATCGACGCGCCGGCGTCCGCCGGCGCCGTGGACAGAGCGCTCGCGTCGTTCATGGCTCCGCCATCATGCGACGCCTCGGAGCCGATCCGTCGGACCTCGGGAGGTCGGCGCGGCGCGCGCCCGACCGGGCGGGGTCAGATCGCGCGGCGCTTGAGCTTGCGGCGCTCGCGCTCGGAGAGCCCGCCCCAGATGCCGAACCGCTCGTCGTGGGCGAGCGCGTACTCGAGGCACTCCTGCCGGACCTCGCAGCCCGAGCAGACCTTCTTGGCCTCGCGCGTCGACCCGCCCTTCTCCGGGAAGAACGCCTCCGGGTCGGTCTGGGCGCACAGCGCCCGCTCCTGCCAGCTCAGGAGGGTGTCCTCCTCGGCGATGTCGCCGAAGAGGGAGACGACCGGGGCCAGACCCAGGTCGTGGTGGACGAGCTCGTCAGGCGCCTGCCCGGCGCCGTAGCTCGTCGCGGCGTCGGACGGGAATACCCCGCCGTCCCCGTCGAGAAGGTTCCACATGTTTCGCCCCTTTACCTGCGGTCCTCGTGAAGAAACTGCATTGGTAGAATTACACGCGTGTCATCCGTGAGCGTCAAGCCGAAATGTGGTAGCGCGCCGCGGACGAGGGGTGAAGTTCACGTGCAGATCGGCGTGTCGCGCGACGCGCGCGCCGCCGGATCACCCCCTCTAGGCTGAGGCCATGGAGCCTGCCGCGACACCCCCGACCAGCACCGTCGCCGGAGCGCCGGGAACCGCCGGGAAAGACGCGTCTTCGCTGCTCGGACGGCTCGTCGCGGGGGGCGGGGCGCCGCGACTCACGTGGTATGCCTCGGGCGGTGAACGGATCGAGCTGTCGGGGGCCGTTCTGAGCAACTGGGTGACCAAGACCGCGAACCTCCTCGTCGAGGAATTCGACGTCGGTCCGGAAAGCACCGTCACGGTCGATCTTCCTGCGCACTGGCGGGGCATCACCTGGGTGCTCGCCGCATGGCGCGTGGGAGCGTGCGTGGACGTCCGCTCCGGCACCGACGCGGGCGACGTCGTCGTGACCACCGACCCCGCGCGGTGGGCCGGCCGCGGCCGCGACGTGGTGGCCGTCAGCCTCGCCCCGCTCGCCCGCAGCTTCGGCGCTCCCCTGCCGGCCGGCGTGATCGACGCCGCGGCGTCCGTGATGACCTACGGCGACGTCCTCGGCTACGCGCCGCCCGTCGAACCCGCGGCCCCCGCGCTCGTTGCCGACGGCCTCGACGGGGCAGTCCCGCACGCCGACCTCCTCGCCTGGGCGGCCGCCGGGCCCGCCGGAAGCCTGGCCCCGGGGGCGCGGACCCTCCTGGTCGCGCGGGAGCCGGCCGCGTTCCTCCGCGACGCGACCGCGACGTGGGCCCGGGACGGGTCGGTGGTCGCGGTCACACCCGACGTCGCCGGGCTCGCCGCGTCCGCCCCCGACCGCTGGGAGCGCCTCGTCGCCGGCGAACGCGTCGACGTCCGCCTCGCCGACCCGGCCGACGAGCCGCAGGCGGGATGAGCACCGGCCGGGCGCGCGTCCTCCTGGTGGCGTTCACCCGCCACCGGGACGACGCGCGCGTCCGGCGCCTCGTCCGCACGCTCGTCGGCCGTGCCGACGTCACCACGGCCGGGTACGGCCCCGCACTGCCCGGACCGGTCCGTCACGTGACCCTCGGACCGGCGGACAGCCCGCACCCGCCGGCCTCGGCCGTCGCGACGGGCTGGCTCGCGCGCGGCGTCTCGCCGCTGCTGCGCTCGCCCGCCGCCCGCGCGACCGCGGACGAGCTCGAGGGCGGCCGGTGGGACGCCGTCGTCGCGGTCGGCGCGGAGACGCTCCCGGTCGCCCGTCACCTCGCGGACGGCGCCGCGGTCTGGGCCGACGTGCGCGCCTGGCCCGACGCGGGGGCGCACGGGCCGTTCGCGCCGCTCGAGCGGGACGCGCTGCTCCGCGTGCTGCGCGAGGACCTCCCGCGCAGCGCCGCGGTGACCGTGGGCTCCGGCGCGCTCGCCGACCTCGTCCGCCGCGAGGTGCCCGGCCTGCAGCCCGACGTCGTCGTCGTGCAGGACACCTGGCCGCACGCCGACCTGTCCCCCACGCCCGTGGGCGACCCGGTCCGGCTGGTGCGCGCCGGCGTCGCACGGTCGGGCGCGGGCCTCGAGACCACGATCGACGCGATGCGGACCCTCGGGGACGGCTGGACCCTCGACCTCCTGCTCTCCGAGGGACCCGACGGGGGCGCCGTCCTGCGCCGGCTGCACGAGCGCGCGGCCGAGCTCGCCCAGGTGCGCATCGCGCCCGCGCCCGACGCCGACGAGCTGCCCCGCGCCCTCCACGGCTACGACGTCGCCACCTGGTGGGTCCCCCCGACGACGACGCAGGCGTGCGCCGCGCTGCCGTCGTTCCTGCTGGCCGCGGTCCAGGCCCGGTGCGCGCTCGCTGTCGGCCCGGCGGCGCAGGCCGAGCGTCTCGTGCGGTCGCACGGGCTCGGCGTCGTCGCGGTCGACGTCTTCGCCGCCACGTGCGCCGCGTCGGTGCGCCGCCTCGGCCGGGACGGCATCGCCGCAGCCAAGCAGCGGGCCGACGCGGCCTCGGCCGAGCTGTCCTCCGCCGCGGACGACACGCGGCTGGCCGGGGTCCTCGACCGCCTCCGCCTCGGCTGAGATGCTGGGCCGGTCCACAGCAGGCCCATCTCCACAATCCCTCCACCGCGTGCGCTCCGGCGCCGCGCGGGGCCTGCGCAGCGCTCCGCTTAGGATCACATCCCGTGACGACGAACTCCGCCGCCGAGAAGGGCGCCCCCCGACACGCCCGGTTCCTGCACACGCACGGCGTGGCGAAGGTGATGGGCCTGGTCCTCGTCGGCGCGCTCGCAGCGGTCAGCAGCGGCGCGTACGCGTTCGTCCGGCACTACCAGGGGAACATCGACACCGCCGACACGTCGTTCCTCGTGGCCAAGGACAAGAAGACCAAGGACCCGAGCGACCCGGACGCCGGCCACGACCTCAACATCCTCATCCTGGGGTCCGACTCGCGCGGTGGCGCGAACAGCTCGATCGTCAAGGACAAGAACGAGGGCCAGCGCTCCGACACGACGATCGTCCTGCACGTCTCGGCAGACCGGAAGCGCATGGAGGCGGTCTCGATCCCCCGTGACTCCCTCGTCGACATCCCCGCGTGCCAGGTCGACTCGAAGGGGCACTCGACCGGCACCGCGCCGCACACCATGTTCAACGCCGCGTTCTCGTTCGGCGCCGACAAGGCGAAGGCCCTCGGCGGCGACGAGTCGGCGCAGATCGCCGGCGGCGCGGCGTGCACCTGGCAGACCGTCGAGTCCACCACCGGGATCACGCTCGACGGCTACGTCGTGCTCGACTTCAGCGGCTTCGAGGGCATGATCAACGCGCTCGGCGGCGTGCCCATGTGCATCCCGACCGACATCGACGCCCCCAAGGCGAACCTCGAGCTCAAGGCCGGCTACCAGACGCTCAAGGGCAAGACGGCGCTCGGGTACGCCCGCGCCCGCGAGGGCGTGGGCGACGGCTCGGACCTCAGCCGCATCAAGCGCCAGCAGGAGCTCATGGGCGCGATCTCCAACAAGGTCTTCGCCCAGAACTTCCTCACCGACAGCCCGAAGCTCCTCAAGTTCCTCGACGCCGCGACCAAGTCGCTGCACACGTCCAAGAGCGACGGCGGCCTCAACCTCGGGTCGATCACGAGCATCGCCGGGCTCGGCTTCAGCCTGCGCCACATGTCGACGTCGGACATCACGTTCCTGACGATCCCGAACGGCGCCGACCCGACGAACCCGAACCGTGTCGTGTGGACCCAGCCGGCCGCTTCGGAGATCTGGACGAAGCTCGCCGAGGACAAGCCGCTCACGGCCGCCGAGGAGAAGGCCGCGAAGAAGAAGACGCCGACCTCGACGTCCACCGCGAAGTCGACGAGCAAGTCGACCGCCGGCTCGAGCGCGTCGTCCGGCACGACGAAGAAGCCGAGCACGTCCTCCACGCCCAAGGACCGGGACAAGGACGGCATCACCGCGGCCGACGTCGTCAGCTCGAAGGCGGCCTGCACGGCATGACGTCCGACCCTCGGTCCAGGCCTCCGAGCTTCACCCCGCAGTCGGGGCGCGAGTCGCGCCCCGAAGCGGCGGACGGCGTCATCAAGGTCGGGCCCGACGGCTCCGGTGGCACCACGCCCCCGCCCCCGCCCGCGCGGCCCGCGTCCCGCGTGACGCGGCAGTCCAGCGGCCCCGTCCCGGTGGACCGCAGCGGCGGTCGCGGTCGCGCCCGCGCCGGCTCCGCCCAGCCCCCGGCCATCCCCCCGGCGAGCGTCACGCGCGCCCCCCGAGCAGCCGCCGACGAGCGCCGTCCGGCCACGTCGCCCACGACCCGCGCACCGGGCCGCACCCCCGGCGGCAGCGGCGGCGGCCGCGGCCCGGGCGACGGCGCGCGCCCCGGCACGGCACCCGGTGGCGCGGCGCCCGGCCGCATCCGGCTGCGCAAGGGCCGGATCGTCGCCGTCGTCGCGAGCCTCGTCGTGGTCGGGATGATCGCCTGGCCGATCGGGCTCGTGGCCTGGGCGAACGGCAAGCTCGACCACGTCGAGGCACTGAGCGACACGAAGGGCACCCCCGGCACCACCTACCTCATCGCGGGCTCCGACTCGCGCTCCGACGGGGTCGTCAAGGACGGCACGTCGGGCGCGCGCACCGACACGATCATGCTGCTCCAGGTCCCCGACTCGGGCACGACGTCCCTGATCTCGATCCCTCGCGACTCCTACGTGAAGATCCCCGGGCACGGCAGCAACAAGATCAACGCGGCCTACTCGTTCGGCGGGGCCCCGCTCCTGGTCAAGACGGTCGAGAAGCTCACGAGCATGCACGTCGACCACTACGTCGAGGTCGGGTTCGGGGGGGTCGAGGACATCGTCGACGCGGTCGGCGGCGTCCACCTGTGCCTCGACTACGACGTGAACGACAAGAAGTCCGAGCTGAAGTGGAAGGCCGGCTGCCACGACGTCGGGGGCAAGACGGCGCTCGCGTTCTCCCGCATGCGCTACTCGGACCCCACGAGCGACTTCGGGCGCACCGACCGGCAGCGCCAGCTCGTCAACGCGATCGCCGCGAAGGCCGCCAAGCCGAGCCTGCTGTTCAAGCCGGCCACCCAGGTCAAGCTGGTCGACGCCGGCACCGCGGTGCTCCAGGTCGACGACGGGACCAACGTGGTCGACCTCGCGAAGCTCGGGATGGCGTTCAAGGCCGCGAACGGCAAGGACGGCGTCACCGGTCTGCCTCCGATCTCCGACCGCGACTACCGGCCCGGGAACGTCGGGTCGAGCGTCCGGCTCGACCCGGACAAGACCCCGGCGTTCTTCTCGAAGGTGATGAACGGCAAGCTGAAGGCCGGCACGGTCAACTCCGAGAGCTCGTCGAAGGGCTGAGCCCCCACCGCCCGCCGGCCCGCGTAGCCCGCGCGGGCTCGCTGCCCGCGGAGCCCTCGTCAGGCGCCGAAGCCGACCCTGCCCGACCGCGACGCACGCAGGCGAGCGCCCTTCTCCCTGGCCTGGTCCCCGAGCTGCACCTGGAACGCCGCCATCCGTACGCGCAGCGCGGCGGCGTCGTCGCCCGAACCCGCGCCGAGGATGCGTGCGGCGAGGAGGCCCGCGTTCCGTGCGCCGCCGACCGACACGGTCGCGACGGGCACGCCCGCGGGCATCTGGACGATCGACAGCAGCGAGTCCATGCCGTCGAGGTGCGCCAGCGGGACCGGCACCCCGATGACCGGCAGCGGTGTGACGGCGGCGAGCATGCCGGGCAGGTGCGCCGCCCCGCCGGCGCCCGCGACGATGACGCGCAGGCCGCGGTCTGCGGCGGCGCGGCCGTACTCGATCATCTCCGTCGGCATCCGGTGGGCCGAGACGACGTCGACCTCGATCGGGACGCCGAACTCCGCCAGCGCGTCGGCCGCGGCCTGCATCACCGGCCAGTCGGAGTCCGAGCCCATGACGATCCCGACGAGGGGCCCGCCGGTCCCGGTGCCGCTCGCTGCGCTCTGCTCGCTCATCGCTGCTCCTGTGTCGGCACGGCGTCGCCGCGCAGGACCGCCGCGGCCGCACGGGCGCGGTCGCGGGTCGCGGCGAGGTCGTCGCCGCTGACGTTCACGTGGCCGAGCTTGCGGCCCGGACGCACGTCCTTCCCGTACAGCCAGACGCGGGCGTCGCCGTCGGCGAGGACCTCCGGCAGCGCGTCCGTGAGCTCCGTGCGCTCCGACCCGAGGACGTTCGCCATGACGGTCCACGGTGCGACAGGAGCGGTGTCACCGAGCGGCAGGTCGAGCACCGCGCGCAGGTGCTGCTCGAACTGGCTCGTGACCGAGCCGTCGATGGTCCAGTGGCCCGAGTTGTGCGGGCGCATCGCGAGCTCGTTGACGAGCACGCGGCCCGGCTCGTCCGGGGTCCCGCCCGGGACCTCGAACAGCTCGACCGCGAGCACGCCCGTCACGTCGAGCCCCTCGGCGACCGCTGCCGCGACCTCACGGGCCTGCGCCTCGAGCGCGGGGTCGAGGTCGGGGGCCGGGGCCGTGACCTCGGCGCAGACGCCGTCACGCTGCACCGACTCCACGACCGGCCACGCGCGCACCTCGCCCGACGGCCGCCGGGCCACGAGGGCGGCGAGCTCGCGCCGGAACGGGACCTTCTCCTCGACGAGCAGCTGCGGGCCACCGGCCTGGGCCGCGGCGAGCCAGTCCGCGACGTCGTCGGCGCTGCGCACCACGCGCACGCCCTTGCCGTCGTAGCCGCCGCGGCTCGTCTTCACCACGGCCTCTCCCCCGACCTCGTCGAGGAACGCGGCCAGGTCGCGGGCGCCGTCGGCGGCGTCGACCGCGAGGGGCGCCCAGCGGGGGCACGGCACGCCGAGCGCCGTCAGGCGGGTCCGCATGACGATCTTGTCCTGGGCGTGGCGCAGCGCGTCCGGCCCGGGGTGCACCGGGACGCCCTCGTCCTGGAGGGCCACGAGGAGCGCCGACGGGACGTGCTCGTGCTCGAAGGTCAGCACGGCGGCCGCCGCGTCGTCGGGCGGAGCGACGAGCGCGCGGACCGCGGCCTCGTCCGCGGCGGCGCCGACGGGGGCGTCCGCGAGGACCTGAGCCGCGGAGCCGTCAGGCGACTCCACGAGCACCCGCAACCGGACGCCCAGGCGGGCGGCGGCGGGTGCCATCATGCGGGCGAGCTGCCCGCCTCCGACGACGGCCACGACTGGTGCTGACACGGTCCCCGAGCCTATCGGACGCGGGGACGGTGCGGCCCCGGCGACCGCGGGACGACGACGCCGTTGCCGTCCTGTGGGCCGCCCCGGGCGTATCCAGGCTGCTGCGCTACCGTTCGGGGAATGACCGACGTGACGCCTGCCGGCGAACCGGGCCGGCTGGGCAGCCCGGAGGCCGACCGCCCGAGCAGCTTCCCCTTCGTGCTGGCCGCGTCGGAGGCGCCGGGCACCGACGTCGCCCACGTCGCCGCCGACGCCGTCGTCGCACCCGGGGCGGGCACGTCCCGCGCGCGCCGCCTCAGCCGTGAGCGACTGTACGAGCTGGCGAAGTTCGGGTCGGTCGGCGCGGTGTCGTTCGTGGTGGACATGGGGCTGTTCAACCTGCTGCAGTTCGGGCCCGGGCACCTCCTCGACGCCAAGCCCCTGACGGCCCGCGTCGTCTCGGTCGCGGTCGCGACGCTCGTCGCGTGGGTCGGGAACCGGCTCTGGACGTTCTCCGACCGGCGCACCGAGAACCGTCCGCGCGAGCTCGCGGGCTTCATCGTGGTCAACGTCGGCGGCCTGCTCATCGGCATCGGCGTGCTCGCGCTCTTCGTGTACCCGCTGGGTCTCGACTCACCGCTCTGGAAGAACGTCGCGAACCTGCTCGGCATCGGTCTGGGCACGATCTTCCGCTACTTCGCCTACCGGTACCTCGTGTTCACCGGCGGCGAGGCCGCCACGGAAGCCACACCGGCGAAGTAGCGCGGCCGCCCCGCCCCGCTCGCGGCCGCGGAGTCACCCGTCGTCCGACTTGCGGCGCCCCTTGCGTCCCCGCGCGCTCGAGACCGTCGCGCCGGCCGGGAGCACGACCTGCGGGTCGAGCGTGTGCGGCACGCCCGCGAGGAAGACCGAGAACACCGCGGGGCGGCGCTGCGACAGCTCGAGCCGGCCGCCGTCGGCGGCGGCCAGGTCGCGGGCCAGCGCGAGCCCGAGCCCGGTGCCCTTCCCGGACGTCACCTCGCGCTCGAAGATGTTCGGCGCCAGCTCGTCGGGCACGCCCTCGCCCTCGTCGGCGACCTCGATGACGATCGAGCCCGACCGCCCCGGCCGTGAACGCACCGTCGTCGTGCCCCCGCCGTGCGTGAGCGAGTTCTCGACGAGCGTCGCGAGCACCTGGGCGAGCGCGCCCGGCGTCGCCAGGACGTACGTGTCGACGGGGACGTCGATCACGAGGCGGCGGCCCGCCGACTCGAAGCTCGGCAGCCACTCCTCCTCCTGCTGCCGGACGACCTCGACGAGGCGCACGGCCTCCGTCGTGCCGCCCTGGGCGCGACGCGACCGGGTCAGCAGGTCGTCCACGACCGTGACCAGCCGCTCGACCTGCTCGAGCGAGATGCGCGCCTCCTCCTGGACCGCAGGGTCCTCCGACATGAGGGAGATCTCCTCGAGCCGCATGGACAGCGCTGTGAGCGGCGTGCGGAGCTGGTGCGAGGCGTCGGCGGCGAACTGCCGTTCCGTGGCGAGGCGGCTCGCGAGCCGGTCCGACGTGCGCGCGAGCTCCGCCGCGACGAGGTCGAGCTCCTCGACGCCCGACTCCTCCATCTGCGGGCGCACCTGTCCCGACCCGAGCTGTTCGGCGGACGCCGCCAGGTACACGAGCGGCGCCGACAGCCGGTTCGCCTGGATCACCGCCATCGCGATGCCCGCGAGGATCGCGACGACGGCGGCCGCGATCACGAACAGCACGATCCGCATGGACTGCCAGTACAGCTCCCAGTACGAGACCTCGAGCGTGACGAGCGCACCCTCCGACGAGCGCACCGCCCGCTGCTCGACGCGACCCTGGATCTGGTCCCCGGCGACGAGCCGCCGACCGTCGTAGAAGATGATCACGCGGGCGGGCACCTGGCTGTTGCCGCCGGTCGCGACCGCGACGCTCGCCGCTGACGCGAGGGCCTCGTCGCCGTTGCTGATCGCGCGGTCGACGGCGCGCGCGAGAGTCTGGGTGCGGCGCTCGAGGTCGTCGAGGTCGTTGTCGTGGACGTACTGGGCCCCGAAGAACGCGAGGGGGAAGCCCAGGAGCAGCACGGCCACCGCGACCGCGGCGACGGTCGCCTGGAGCATCCGCTGACGCACGGCTCAGACCTTCCCGACGCCGGCCCGCGTCACGAGCGGCTGTGAGGTGTTCGTGTCCGTCTCTCCGACCTGCTCGTCAGTGGCCGCCGGTCTCGAACCGGAAGCCCAGCCCTCGGACGGTCGCGACGTACCGGGGGGAGTTCGCGTCGTCGCCGAGCTTGCGCCGCAGCCACGAGACGTGCATGTCGAGGGTCTTGGTGGAGCCCGCCGGCTCGGCGCCCCAGACCTCGCGCATCAGGGCGTCGCGGACGACGACGCTGCCCGCGTTCTGCACGAGGACCCGCAGGAGGTCGAACTCCTTGGTGGTGAGGTGCAGCTCGCGGTCGCCCTGGAACGCGCGGTGCGCCGCGACGTCGACGACGACGTCCTGCGCGACGAGCTCCTCCTCGTCGGGCGCCTCGCCGCCGTGCGTGCGGCGCAGCAGCGCGCGGACGCGCGCGAGCAGCTCGGCCAGGCGGAACGGCTTGGTGACGTAGTCGTCGGCGCCGGCGTCGAGCCCGACGACGAGGTCGACCTCGTCGGCGCGAGCCGTGAGGACGAGGATCGGGGTGGTCAGACCAGCGCCGCGGATCGCGCGGGCGACGTCCAGGCCGTCCATGTCCGGGAGACCCAGGTCGAGGACGACGACGTCGGCGGCCTCTGCGGAGTCGATGGCGCCTTGCCCGGTCCCTTGCACGACGACGTTGTATCCCTCGCGCGTGAGCGCACGTGCCAAAGGCTCGGCAATCGCCGTGTCATCCTCGGCCAGCAATACGTTGGTCATTGGGCCATGCTAGAGCATCCGCCGGACCGGAGTCTCCCGTTTCGCACGAACTCGCCCCTACCCTCGCGAGGCCCTGAGCAGGCGTCCAGCACACGTGCCCGAGGGCGTCCCGAGACCCGGCCGGACGGCGTCCCGTCAGCCCGGAGGACCACGACGCTCGAGCGCGCGTCGGACCGCGGGCGGACGCGCGGCCCCGCTCGCCGATCCTACGCTGAGGCGATGGGCTGGTACGAGAAGTTCACGCGGTGGACCGAGCAGCACCGGTTCGCCGTCGACGCGACCGGCGCCGCCGCCCTCGCACTGTTCGTCGTCGCCGCGAGCGCGGCCGAGGGGAACTACCTCCACGCCGCGCTGTGGTTCGCGCTGGCCCTGTGCGTGCCGCTCGCCTGGCGGCGCACGCAGCCGGTCCCGTCGGTGGTCGCCGTCTACGGGGTCGCGCTGGTCCAGATCCTCGTCGACCAGACGGCGTCGGTCGCGTCCGTCATCACCGTGCCGATCGCGCTGTACTCGGTCACGGTCAACGGACCACGGTGGGCGCACCGCACCGCGATCGGTACCGGGCTGGCCGGCGTCGTCGCGGCGTCGGTCCTCATGTCCGACCACGGGATCGGCTACGCCGCGACCGCCCGGCAGGCGACCGCCCTCACGATCTTCGGGGGCGTCGTCCTGCTCGCCGTGTGGGCCTTCGGCCTGGTGCGACGCTCGCGGCGCGAGACCATCGACGCCCTGCGCGACCGGGCCGAGCGGCTCGAGGTCGAGCGCGACCAGCAGGCCCGGCTCGCGACGTCGGCCGAGCGGACCCGGATCGCGCGCGAGCTCCACGACATCGTCGCCCACTCGTTGTCCGTGATGATCGCGCAGGCCGACGGCGGCCGGTACGCGGCGGCCACCGACCCGACCGCACCCGAACGCTCCCTGACGACCATCGCCGAGACCGGCCGCGCCGCCCTCGCGGACATGCGGCGCATCCTCGGTGTCCTGCGCGCCGAAGGCCCCGAGGACGACGTCCCGTCCGTGCCCGGCGGCGTCGCCCCGGCCTCGCGCGGCTCCGCGCCCGCCGTCGCGCGCGGCGGCGGCGCGGTCGCGCCGGCACCCACCGCCCCGACCGCCCTCGCGCCGCAACCGTCGGTCGAGGGGCTCGAAGCGCTCGTCGAGCAGGTCCGCGCCAGCGGGCCCCGCGTCTCGCTGGTCCGGGTCGGCACGCCCCGCCAGCTCCCGCCGGGTGCGGCGCTCACCATCTTCCGGGTCGCGCAGGAGGCGCTCACGAACGTGCTCAAGCACGCGGGCCCGTCGCCCCACGTGACCGTGGTGCTGCGGTGGGACCGCGACGCCGTCGTCCTCGACGTCCAGGACGACGGCCGCGGAGCCGCGGCGACCAGCGACAGCGCCGGATACGGGCTGCTCGGGATGCGCGAGCGGGCCGCCGTGTTCGGGGGGACCGTGACCACCGGGCCGCGACCCGGTGGCGGCTACCGCGTGCACCTCGAGCTCCCGTCGCGGCTGCCCGACGCCGGCCTCTCGGCCGCCGGGCCGCCCCCGGACCCCGACGTCGCCGCCCCGGTAGAGTCCGGCACGTGAACGCGCAGGGGAACGGTCCGGCGGGCGCACCCGTGCGCGTGGCGCTCGTCGACGACCAGCAGCTCGTCCGTGCCGGCTTCCGCATGGTGATCGACTCCCAGCCCGACCTGGAGGTCGTCGTCGAGGCGGGAGACGGCGCCCAGGCGCTGCGGCTCCTCGCGTCGCACCCGGTCGACGTCGTGCTCATGGACGTGCGGATGCCCCACCTCGACGGGCTCAGCGCGACCGCACAGCTGACCGCGACCGCCGACGGCGACGTCCCGCGCGTCATCGTGCTCACGACGTTCGACCTCGACGAGTACGTGCTCGCTGCGATCCGGGCCGGCGCCAGCGGGTTCCTCCTCAAGGACGCCCCGCCCGAGGAGATGCTCGCCGCGATCCGGACGGTGCACGCGGGCGACGCGGTGATCGCGCCGTCGTCGACACGGCGGCTCCTCGAGCACCTGGTGACCGCGCTGCCCGCCGACACCCCCGCCGACGCCGAGGCCCAGCACGCGCTCGAGCAGCTCACCGAGCGCGAGCGCGAGGTGCTCGTCCTCATGGCCCGGGGGCGGTCGAACCTCGAGATCGCGTCCGAGCTGTTCGTCGCGGAGGCGACCGTGAAGACGCACGTCGGGCGGATCCTCGCGAAGCTCGGCGCGCGCGACCGGGTCCAGGCCGTCGTCACCGCGTACGAGACGGGACTCGTGCGCCCGGGCTCCCCCGACTGACTCCCCGCTCCGCGAGTTGTCAGAAGCTCACGGCAGTCTGCCGCCGTGAGCTTCTGACAACTCCGGTCTCCAGGGCGGCGAGGTGGCGGCGGACGATCGCGAGCACCCGGTCCGGCTCGTGCCGGGCGGCCCCGGCAGGGATACGGATCCGGACGGTGCGCGCGTCCGAGCCGAGCTCGGCGTCCCGCAGCAGGTCGTCGTACCACTGCTCGCGCTCCATGTGCCCGACGCCGTCCACCTCCACGACCAGGCGTCCCCCGTTCCGCAGGCGCCACTCCACGTCGAGGAACCGGACCTTGCCGCGGGCATCCCGACGCCGCTCCTGCCGCGACGGCTCGGGCAGCCCGGCGCGTCGGCACAACCGGGCGAAGTCGATCTCCTCGAGCGACTGCGATCCCCCGACGACGTCGAGGAGTGCGAGCTGCATCGTCCGGCGGTGCCGGATCCGGCCGGCCCGCTCGAGCTCGCCCAGCACCGCGTCGGGGGTCGTGAGCCGCTGCTGCACCACAGCCGCCATCAGCCCCGACGCCGTCCGCCACGACCTCTGCCACGCGGCTGCGTCGATCGCGGCCCGCTCGATCCCGTGGGCGGGGAGCCCGTCGCGCCAGGTCACGTCGTCGGCGTCGTGACGCCGGGACTCGTGGACCACGAGCCACTCGAACCGCGCCGGCTTGTCACCCCGCGGCACGACGACGTGGATCGGCTCACGCCGCCAGCCCTGGAGCCCGTGGAGCTCGAGTGCCGTCCAGCACGCGAGCGCCGCCGGGACGTCGCCGCCGCCGAGCACAGCAGCCCAGCACCGGGCCTCGCGGGTCAGCGGGCCGCGATGCAGCACCACCACGTCGTGGGCGACCTCCCGCCACCGCTGAGCCACCAGGTGGGAGGTGATGTGTCCCTCGGTGAGTCCGAGGACCGCGAGCTGGCGGCGGGAGCACACGCCGTGCTGGCGCCGCGCGACGCCGTGAAGACCGGCGACGGACACGAGTACGTCTGCTCGTCCTGTCATGGCGGAAGCGTCCCGCGGCTCCGTCTCCCGTCGATGCCGCGCAGACGCGCGTTGTGGACGACTCGCGGTCGGCGTCGATCGGGGGTCGGTGCTCCTCCCAGTCGACGCGCCGAACCTGAGCCGCGGCCGCGACGTTGCCGTGACGCCCACGGCTCGCCCTGCAACCGCTCCGTGGTGCGACCCGGTGGCGACCCGCCACCGGGCCCCGACCGCACCACACGGACGGCGGGCCGAGGTCGAAAGGCGAGCGCCGTCGTCCGACTTGTCAGAAGCTCACGGCACCCCACTGCCGCCAGCTTCTGACAACCCTCCCGGTCCGCGCACCCGTCAGAAGCTCACGGCACCCCACTGCCGTGAGGTTCTGACACACACCTGGGGTGGGCGCGGCGCCGCGGCTGGGTACGACCTGAGGATGACCCCGACCGCGCAGCGACCCGACCGCCGGGCGACGCGGGCGCTCCGGGGCCTTCCGTAGCGTCGAGGGCAACGGCCCGCCGAGGGCCCGACCCACCCGCGTACCGACCGAAGGAGCCACCGTGGCCCCGTCCGACCAGACCGCCCCGACGACCGCACCCCCCGCCGACCCGGGCACGAGCGCGGTGACGAAGCGCTCGACGGCCGTCCGCGCCCGCGCGCTCACCAAGACCTACGGCCGCGGCGAGGCGACGGTGCGCGCCCTCGACGCCGTCGACGTCGACTTCGAGGCCGGCGCGTTCACGGCGATCATGGGCCCGTCGGGCTCGGGCAAGTCGACGCTCATGCACCTGCTCGCCGGCCTCGACTCGGCGACCAGCGGCAGCGCGTACCTCGGCGGCACGGAGGTCACGCGCCTCACCGACAAGGAGCTCACGCTGCTGCGGCGCGAGCGGGTGGGCTTCGTGTTCCAGTCGTTCAACCTGCTGCCCATGTTCACGGCCGAGCAGAACATCACGCTGCCCGTGGAGCTCGCGAACGGCACGGTCGACCGGGCGTGGCTCGAGATCCTGGTCGAGACGCTGGGTCTGGGGCAGCGCCTCACGCACCGGCCGTCGGAGCTGTCCGGCGGGCAGCAGCAGCGCGTCGCGATCGCGCGGGCGCTCATCACCAAGCCCGAGGTCGTGTTCGCGGACGAGCCGACGGGCAACCTCGACTCGCGCTCGGGCGCGGAGGTGCTGAGCTTCCTGCGCCGCTCGGTCCGGGAGCTCGGCCGGACGATCGTCATGGTCACGCACGACCCGTCCGCGGCCGCGTACGCGGACCGCGTCGTCCTGCTCGCGGACGGCCGCGTCGCCGGCGACATCCAGGACCCGACGCCCGAGGCGGCGCTCGCCGGCCTCGACGCGCTGCGCTCGCTCGACGACGCCGCGGTGGTCGCCCGATGATCCGCCTCACGCTCGCGCAGATGCGCCGCAGCGTCGCGCGTCTGGCCGCCGCAGGCATCGCGATCGCGCTCGGCACCGGCTTCGTCGCCGCGACGCTGGTCGCGTCCGACCTCATCCGCACCGCCACCACGGACTCGGTCGCGGCGCCCTACGCGCGGGCCGACCTCGTCGTCACGGCGGGCGGCGACCAGCTCCGCCCCCAGGACCTCGAGGCCGTCGCCGCGGCTCCGGGGGTCGCCGCCGCTGCCCCCCTTGCGACCAGCTGGGAGGACGTCGCCGCGAACGGCAAGACGATCAACGCGCAGTTCACCGGGACCACGTCCGACCCGCGCCTCGAGCCTCAGCGCGTGCACGACGGCGCGTTCCCGCAGGCCGCCGACGAGATCGCGTTCCCCGTCAAGCAGGCCGAGCGGCTCGGCGTCTCCGTCGGCGACGAGGTCACCGTGACGCCGTCCGGCGGAGGCGACGGGGCCGCGGCCACCCGGACCGAGCGGCTGCGCGTCGTCGGGACGCTCGACGACCCCTACGGCGCCTGGACGGACTCGGGCGGCGCCGCCGTCGTGACCGCGCCGACGCTCGCCGGCTGGCAGGCCGCCGAGGCCGGTTCCCCCGCCGCCGTCACCTACCCGGACGTGCTGGTCGCCCTCGACGCGCACGCGACGACGGCGCAGGCCACGGAGACCCTCAGCGCCCTCACCCTGCCCGACGGCGCCCGCGTCCTCACGCGCGACGGTCTCGCCCGTGAGCTCGCCGCGCAGGCCACCGGCGACGACGACGTCTTCACGTACGTCGTCCTCACGTTCGCCGCGATCGCGCTCGTCGTCGCCGCGCTCGTCATCGCCAACACGTTCCAGGTGCTCGTCGCGCAGCGCGCCCGCACCCTCGCGCTCCTGCGGTGCGTGGGGGCGTCCAAGGCGCAGCTCGGCCGCTCCGTCGTCCTCGAGGCCACGGTCCTCGGGCTCGCCGGGTCGGTGGTCGGGGTCGTGCTCGGGACGGGCCTCACGCAGGCCGTTCTCAGCGTCCTCCGCACCCGCACGACGACGCCGCTCCCCCAGACGATCCACGTGTCCGTCGTCGCGGTCCTCGTCCCGCTCGTCGTGGGGACCCTCGTGACCGTCGTCGCGAGCCTCGCGCCGGCGCGCGCCGCGACCCGTGTGGCGCCCCTCGCGGCGCTCCGCCCCACCGATGCGCCGACCCTGGGCAGCCGGGCGGGGAAGGTCCGCGGAGTGCTCGCGCTCCTCGCGACCGTCGGGGGGCTCGGGCTCCTCGGGATCGCCGTCCTCGCGGGGACGCACGGCTCGCCCGAGATCGGGCTCGCGCTCGGCGTGCTGGGTGGCGCCGTCTCGTTCGTCGGCATCCTCGTGGGCTCGGTGTTCTGGATGCCGCGCGTCGTGCACGCCGCCGGGACCGCGCTCGGCAAGGCCGGCGCCAGCTCCCGGCTCGCCTCGGCCAACACGCTGCGCAACCCCCGCCGCACGACGGCGACCAGCACCGCGCTCCTCATCGGCGTCACCCTGGTCGCCATGATGGCGACGGGCGCCGCCAGCGCCCGGGTCACCCTCGGCTCGACGCTCGACGAGCACTACCCCGTCGACGCCGTCGTCACCTCCTACGGCTCGGGCGACGCACCCGGCGAGATGACCCACGCGCTCCAGGCCCGCCTGGACGACGTCGACGGCGTCCGCCGCGTCGTCCCCCTAAGCCGCACGAGCGCCACCCTCACCGCAGGGGGCGAGAGCACCGGCCTCGAGCTCGACAGCATCGACCCGGCCGCCGCCCGCGACGTCGTCCGCAACCCCGCCGCGTTCGCCGGGCTCGACGACGGCGTCATCGCCGTCGACACCCTCCAGGACACCCTGGGCACCACCACGCTCGAGGACGGCGACACCGTCACCCTCCGCGCGGCCGACGACGACGGCAACCCGACGGGTGCGTCCGTCCGGCTCCGGGTGCACGTCGTCGAGCTCGGCCAACCGGCCGCGTACGTCACGCCGGCCGTCTTCGCCCGGATCGACCCGCACGCCGCCCCCGACACCGCATGGCTCGCGTTCGACGACACCGCCGACGCCGCCGACACGCTCGCCGCGATCCAGGACACCGTCGCCACCGAGCACGACTCCATCGGGGTCGTCGGTCCTGCTGCGGAGCACGCGTCGATGGAGAAGGTCGTCGACACGATCCTCGCGATCGTCCTCGGCCTGCTCGCCGTCGCCGTCGTGATCGCCCTCGTCGGCGTCGCGAACACCCTGTCCCTGTCCGTCCTGGAACGGCGACGCGAGTCAGCGACGCTCCGGGCCATCGGGCTCACCCGCGGTCAGCTCCGGTGGATGCTCGCCCAGGAGGGCATGCTCATCGCGGGCGTCGGTGCCGTCGTCGGGATCGTCCTCGGCGTGGTCTACGGGTGGGCGGGCGCTGCCGCCGCGCTCGGCGCGTTCGGGCCGTCGCCGCTCGTCGTCCCGTGGGCGACGCTCGGCATCGTCCTCGTCGTGGCGCTCGCCGCGGGGCTCGTCGCGTCGGTCCTGCCGGGCCGCAGCGCGGCGCGAACGCCTCCCGTGGCGGCGCTCGCCGTCGAGTAGGGGTTTCGAGCGGCGGGAGCCGACCCTGTCGGCTCC
>NZ_JBHUWD010000005.1:133214-154458 GCF_042670205.1 Luteimicrobium sp. NPDC057192
GCCCGCCGGGCGGTCCCGGCGGGCCCGCCCCGGGGCGCCACCCCCCCCGGTGGCGGCCCCCGCCGCGGTTTGGGGTTTTCGCGGGGGGGGCCCCGCCCGGGGCGGCCCCCGCCGCCGTCGGTCGACGGTCAGCGGCGGACCTCGATGAGCAGGACCCACGCGTTGACCATCGAGGACAGCACGACGGCGACGATCCCGACCACGATCCACCACAGCCCGTTCGCGACGCCGCAGACCAGGAGGATCCCGCCCACGAGGAACGGGAGGTGCTCGCCCGCCGCGAGGCCGATGCTGGTCGCCCGGACCGGGCGGGTCATGCCCTCCGCCTCGGCGTGCCCCTGGGTCCGGAGCGCCGCGACCTGGACGACCGACGCCCCTGCCGCCAGCACGAGGACGGGGATCCCGAGCCCGCCGAGGGTCTGGCCCGCGGGCAGGATCAGCAGGGACGCGGCGATGGCGAGGACGAGCGAGGCGATCGTCGTGCGGGCGCCCGCCACGGTGACCTTGGAGCCCATGATCTCCGCGACGTTCACGGACATCGCGACGACGAGCAGGCCGGCGAGCGCCGCCGTCGCGCCGGCTGCGGCCACACCGAAGTCGGACCAGCCCTCGGGAAGCGTGTGCGTCACCTGAGCGAGGCTAGCGAAGCCTCGGTGCCGCGCCACAGGGGGACGGACTCTCGGCCGCGACCGCCGACGGGACCGGCGCTACGAGCCGTCCCGGTCCCGCGGTGCGCGGTCGGTGGTCAGCGCCACGACGCTCGGGACCATGAGCAGCACGAGCAGGACGACCGACACCAGCACCAGCAGCCCGGCCCACGGCGACCGCGTCTCCTGCCACCACGTCACGCCGACGAGCGCCTGGAGGATCTGCCAGGTGGCGATGGGCGCCCGCGCCCACCGCGCTCCCCCGGCGAGCGCACGCCCGGCCGCCCCCAGGAGCGCGGCGAGCGAGAGCGCGAGGACGACGAGCGCCACGCTCGTGCCGACGGCGTCGGAGTCCCCGCGCGCGAGCTCGACGAGGACGACGACGGCGCCCACGGCCAGGCCGAGAGCCTCGAGCAGGGTTCCCCACACGAGGCAGCGGAGGGTCCACGGACGCGCGGGCCGGTCGGACGCCGGGGTGGGTGTGTTCACGGCGCCATTGTCCCGCAGCGGCGCCGTCGTCCGGCAACCTGCGCCCCCACCTGCGGCGGCGTAGCCTGAGGGGCGTCAGGTTCAACCATCGCCGGCGAGTGCCGGCCAGCCTCGCGAGCACCGCAGCACGCGTACGGCGCCCCTCCGAACGACCGGCCACGCCGTCGTCGAAGGAGGTGCCATGTCTGACGACATCCCCCCGCTCCTCACCGGAGGCAGCGGGCTCAAGGCACGTGGCGGCCTGTGGGGCGAGTGCCTCGCGGAGTTCCTCGGCACGTTCGTGCTCATCATGTTCGGGGTGGGCAGCGTCGCGATGGCCGTCGCCGCGCTGCCGGGCTCCGGTCGTACGGCCGGCCCGACGACGTTCTTCCAGGGCACGGGCGACTGGCTCCTCATCGTCTGGGGCTGGGCGTTCGCGGTGACGTTCGGCGTCTACGTGGCGGGCGGCGTGAGCGGCGCCCACCTCAACCCGGCGGTCACGCTCGCGTTCGCGGTGCGGCGCAGGTTCGCCTGGGCGAAGGTGCTCCCGTACTGGATCAGCCAGCTCGCCGGCGCGTTCGTCGGCGCCGCGCTGGTGCTGCTCGTGTACCGCTCGGCGATCAGCGCGTTCGAGGACGCGAGCAAGCCGCCGGGCCACAGCCTGACGACGTTCTCGATCTTCGCGACGTTCCCGGCGCCGTACTTCCACGGCAGCGTGTGGGGGCCGCTGATCGACCAGGTGGTCGGCACGGCGCTCCTCCTGCTGCTGATCGCGGCGGTCGTCGACCTGCGCAACACCGGGGTGATGGCGAACCTCGGCCCGCTGATCATCGGCTTCGCGGTGGCGGCGATCGGGATCTCTTTCGGGGCGAACGCGGGCTACGCGATCAACCCGGCGCGCGACTTCGGTCCGCGCCTGCTGACGTGGGTCGCCGGGTGGGGGAAGTACGCGATGCCGGGCGACGGCGACTGGTTCAGCACCTACTTCTGGATCCCGATCGTGGGGCCGCTGATCGGCGGCGTCCTGGGGATCCTGGTCTACGACCTCTTCATCAGCGACGTCCTGATCGCGCGGGCCCGGGCTGCCGCGCCCGAGGAGGTCCCTCCGGGGCCCGGGGAGGAGGAGCCGGCCGTCCGAGCGTGACTCCGTGGAGCACGCCCTCGCCCGCTCGTCCCGCCCGAGGACGGGCGGGACGGGCGCCGGAGCAGGGGCGCGGGGCGATGTGGGACGTGTGACCAAGATCTCGCGGTCACCCCGAAGAAACCTTGTCGTAACTCTTGTGCCCGGCGGCTCGGCCGGGGAAACTTGATTTCAGAGTCAACAACCCCCCGCAGAACCCAGAAGCGAGTTCCGCCGGACGTTCGACACGACGCGTACCCAGCGTCACCCGTACCAAGCCCCTTCGGCTTCGTCCTGTCGCGCCCGCGTGCCGCTCGCCGAGGGGTCTCCCACCGCCCACAAGGAGCGTGAGATGGACTGGCGTCACCGTGCCGCATGCCTCGACGAGGACCCGGAGCTCTTCTTCCCGATCGGCAACACCGGCCCTGCCCTGCTGCAGATCGAGGAGGCCAAGGCCGTCTGCCGTCGGTGCGAGGTCGTCGACACCTGCCTGAAGTGGGCGCTCGAGTCCGGCCAGGACGCCGGCGTCTGGGGCGGCATGTCCGAGGACGAGCGCCGCGCCCTCAAGCGCCGCACCGCGCGCGCCCGCCGCGCCGGCTGACTCCGTCACCGCTCGCACGAAGGCCGTCACCCCTCGGGGTGGCGGCCTTCGTCGTTCCCGGCTACTTCCCGCCGACGCGCAGGCGCACCTCGAGCTCGACCTCCGTGCCGCCGCCCTCGCGGTCGCGCCAGGTGATCGTGCCACCGAGCTCGTTCGACACGAGCGTGTTGACGATCTGCGTGCCCAGGCCCGACATGGGGCCCTTCCCGTCGACCAGGCCCACGCCGTCGTCGCGGACGACGACCTTGAGCGAGTTCTCGGAGCGCTCGGCCACGATCTCGACGGTCCCGGTGGGGCGGCCCGGGAAGCCGTGCTCGACGGCGTTCGTCACGAGCTCGGTCAGCACCAGCGCGAGGGGGGTCGCGTCCTGCGCGGGCACGAGCCCGAAGCCGCCCTCGCGGACCGTGCGGACGTGCGTGTCGGCGGACGCGACGTCGGCGGCGAGGCGCAGCGCCCGCGACACCATGTCGTCGAACTCGACCTCCTCGTCGAGCGTCTGGGACAGGCTCTCGTGGACCATCGCGATCGTCGCGACGCGACGCATCGCCTCCTCCAGCGCCTCGCGGGCCTCGGGTACGTCCATGCGACGCGCCTGGAGCCGCAGCAGCGCCGCGACGGTCTGGAGGTTGTTCTTGACGCGGTGGTGGATCTCGCGGATCGTCGCGTCCTTGGTGATGAGGTCGCGCTCGCGCCGCCGCAGCTCGGTCACGTCGCGGCACAGCAGGACGGCGCCGATGCGCTGGCCGTGCTCGGTGAGCGGCAGCGCCCGCAGCGAGAGCATCACGCCGCGCGCCTCGATCTCGGTGCGCCACGGCGCACGGCCCATGACGACGAGCGGCATCGCCTCGTCGACGGTCGTCTGGGGCTGGTGCTCGATGAGGTCGGTGGTGATCTCGACCAGGGCGCGCCCGACGAGCGGCCCGATGACGCCGAGACGGTGGAAGCAGCTCAGCGCGTTGGGGCTCGCGTAGAGCACCTCGCCCTCGGAGTTGAGGCGGAGCAGGCCGTCACCGACGCGCGGTGCGCCGCGGCGCTGGCCCGTGGCGGCGCCGGGCGACGGGAACTCGCCGCGCGCGATCATCGCGACGATGTCGTCGGCGGCCTCGACGTAGTTGAGCTCGAGCCGGGACGGCGTGCGCCCCGAGCCGAGGTTCGTCTGGCGCGCGAGGACCGCGATCGCGCGGCCCTCGTGGACGACGGGGATGGCCTCCTCGCGCACGGCGTAGGCGCCCAGCCAGCGCGGCTCGCGCGCCCGGTGGATCTCGCGCGTCGTGAGGGCCTTGCTGAGCTGCGGGAGCTGGCCCTCGGGCGGCCGCGTGCCCACGACGTCGTCGTAGTGCACGGTCGCTCCCGTCGACGGCCGCGCCTGCGCGATCGCCTCGAACGACCCGTCGCGCGTCGGGACCCACAGGACGAGGTCGGCGAACGCGAGGTCGGAGACCACCTGCCAGTCCCCCACGAGCAGGTGCAACCACTCGGCGTCGGCTGGCGTGAGGTCCACGTCGGAGGTGATGAGGTCGCTCATGGCTGGCACGCCCCCAGCCTACGCACGCGCGCGGGGGTTCCCTTCCCGCACGCGCACCCCCGCGCGGCCGAGGCTCCGGACGGGCCGACAACGGTGTCGCCCGGGATAACGATTCGGACTCGAGCCGCGACACCACAACCCTCTGACCTGCAGGTTTGCCGGCCGCTCAGGTTGCGGGACGGTCACGGGCAGGGTAGAGGCTTGACACCGGCCCGGGTGTGGCACGACGGTTGGTCCTCGGATGGAAGCGCTCCCACCCATCAGAGTGGTAGCGCTCCCAAGCCGACATCACCGCCCCATCGACAAGGGAGTCACCGTGCTGACGCACCGTCCGTCACGCCCCGCCCGCCGCATCATCGCGGCCGGAGCCTCTGTCGCCGCCCTGGCGCTCACGCTCACCGCCTGCAGCTCCGACGACGGCGGCTCGGGCTCTTCGAAGACCCAGGACGCCAACGAGAAGATCACCCTCACGGTCGCCACGTTCAACAACTTCGGGTACACCGACGACCTGCTCGCGTCGTACACGAAGACGCACCCGAACGTCACCGTCAAGCAGGAGATCGCCGCGACGTCCGACGACGCCAAGGCCAACTTCACGACGAAGCTCGCCGCCGGCGGCGCCGGCCTCGCCGACGTCCAGGCCGTCGACGTCGACTGGATGCCGACCGTCCTGCAGTACCAGGACAAGTTCACCGACCTGACGGACGACGCCGTCAAGGGCCGCTGGCTCGACTGGAAGACCAAGCAGGCCACGTCCCCCGAGGGCAAGCTGCTCGGCTACGGCACCGACATCGGCCCCATGGCCATCTGCTACCGCGCCGACCTCTTCAAGAAGTACGGCCTCCCCTCCGAGCCCGACAAGGTCGCGGCCCTCCTCGGCGGCGACAGCGCCAGCTGGGACAAGTACTTCCAGGTCGGCGAGCAGTTCGTCGCCGCCTCGAAGGGCAAGGTCGCCTGGTACGACAGCCCCGACGGCACCTACCAGGCCATGGTCGGCCAGCTGGCGAACCCGTACGAGAACTCGGACGGGACGCCCAAGGACCTCGCCACGAACGCCGACATCAAGGCGCTCTTCGAGAAGGTCGCCACCGAGTCCAAGGACAAGGGCCTCTCGGCGCACCACCAGGAGTGGCAGCCCGACTGGGACAAGTCGTTCCAGAACAACGGCTTCGCCACCATGGCCTGCCCGCCGTGGATGACCTCCAGCATCAAGGACCGCTCCGGCGGCGTGAAGGGCTGGAACATCGCCAACGTCTTCCCCGGCGGCGGCGGCAACTGGGGCGGCTCGTTCCTCGTCGTCCCCTCGGCCGGCAAGCACACCGCGGCCGCCAAGGAGTTCGCCGCCTGGCTGACGGCGCCTGAGCAGCAGCTCTCGGCGTACAAGCAGGCGAACAACTACCCGAGCCAGCTCGAGGCCGAGAAGGACCCGATCGTCGCCGACTCGAAGAACGAGTTCTTCAACAACGCGCCGGTGGGCCAGATCAACGCCGACCGTGCGGCCGCCGTGAAGGTCAACCCCTTCAAGGGCCCGAACTACTTCACGATCAACAAGGCCGTGACCGACGCGCTGGTCGCCTACGACGTCCAGGGCAAGGGCAGCGTCGAGAGCAACTGGAACGCCGCCGTCGACGCGTACAAGGCGCTCGGCCTCGGCTGACGCACCTCTCATGCACGGGGCCCGGTCCGGCACACGCCGGACCGGGCCCCCGGCCCGTCGCCCTGACGTCCTCGAGGGAGCACCCATGACCGCCCTGACCACCGCACCCACGCCGCCGCGCGTCGGTCCGCCCGAGAAGCGGCGCCGGCGGGTCGGCTTCTCCCAGCGGCTGAGCCGCTGGGACGTGAAGGTCTCGCCCTACCTGTACATCTCGCCGTTCTTCATCGTCTTCGCGATCACCGGCCTGTTCCCGCTGCTCTACACGGGCTGGGTCTCGCTGCACAAGTGGACGCTCATCGGTGGCGAGGCCGGCTACACGGGCTTCGACAACTTCACCGCGATCTTCCAGCAGAGCGAGTTCTGGCTCTCGCTGCGCAACACCTTCATGATCTTCGTCCTGTCGAGCGTGCCGCAGGTGATCATCGCGATCGTCCTCGCGGCGATCCTCAACCAGAACATCCGCGCCAAGACGTTCTGGCGCATGGGCGTGCTGATCCCCTACGTCGTCGCGCCGGTCGCGGTCGGCCTGATCTTCGGCCAGCTCTTCGCGGACCAGTACGGCGTCATCAACACGGCGCTGCACGCCATCGGGCTCCCCAAGATCGGCTGGCACAGCAACACCTTCGCGAGCTGGACCGCCATCGCGACGATGGTGAACTTCCGCTGGATCGGCTACAACACGCTGATCTTCCTCGCCGCGATGCAGGCCGTGCCGACCGATCTCTACGAGGCCGCCGTCATCGACGGCGCCGGACGCATGCGCCAGTTCTTCTCGATCACGCTCCCCCAGATCCGCGCCACGATCATCTTCGTCGTCATCACGTCGACCATCGGCGGCCTGCAGATCTTCGACGAGCCGCGCACCTTCGACACCTACGGCACCGGCGGCCCGAGCCACCAGTGGGAGACCACGACGATGTACCTGTGGAACCTCGGCTGGGGCCCGCAGCAGAACCTCGGCCGCGCCGCAGCCGTCGCCTGGCTCCTCTTCGTCGTCATCGTGCTCTTCGCACTCATCAACTACTTCGTGTCCTCGCGGATCTCCACGTCCGAGGCCCGCCGGGACAAGTCCACCAAGCGGCGCAGCACGACCGCCCGGAAGGGAGCCGTCCGATGAGCTCCGTGCCCATGACCGCCCAGACCGCCGGCAAGGGCGCGGCCCGCGCCGCGGCCCGTCGACGCGGCGGCAGCACCGGCTTCGGCGCCGAGCGACGCCCCCGCTGGCTCACCTACACGATCCTCGCGATCGTCGTGGTGGTCTCGCTCGCGCCGCTGTACTACACGCTGCTGCTCGGCTCGTCCGACCAGGAGACGATCTCTAAGCACGTCATCCCGCAGTGGCTTCCGGACGCGAGCATCTTCGACCGCTTCAGCGAGGTCATCAACACCGACTCCTTCAACTTCACGAAGGCGCTGTCGAACTCGATCATCATCTCGGTCGTCACGGCGTTCTCCGTCGTGCTGTTCTCGACGCTCGCCGGCTTCGCGTTCGCGAAGCTCCGGTTCAAGGGCCGTCGCGGGCTCCTCGTGTTCGTCATCGCGACGACCGCGGTCCCGACCCAGCTCGGTGTCATCCCGCTGTGGATCATCGTCACGGACCTCGGGTGGCAGAACAAGATCCAGGCCGTCATCGTGCCGGCGCTGGTGTCCGCGTTCGGCGTGTTCTGGATGACGCAGTACCTCGAGTCGGCGCTCCCCTACGAGCTCATCGAGGCGGCCCGCGTCGACGGCGCGTCGATGATCCGCACGTTCTGGTCGATCGCCCTGCCCGCCGCTCGCCCCGCGGCAGCGATGCTCGCGCTGTTCACGTTCATCCAGCAGTGGACGAACTTCTTCTGGCCGTCCATCGTGCTCTCCCAGGACAACGCGACGCTACCCGTCGTCGTGAAGCTCCTGCAGGGCAGCTTCCACACCGACTACTCGCTGGTCATGGCGGGCGTGTTCCTCACGACCGTGCCGCTGATCATCGTGTTCATCCTCGCCGGGCGCCAGCTCGTGGCCGGCATCATGCAAGGAGCCGTCAAGGGATGACCCCCCGACCCACGACCACCCACCCGCTCACCTCGTCCGCCGTGCCGGGCGTGCCGCTGACCGCGGCGACCCCGCACGACGCGACCGTGCGGATGCCCGACGGGTTCCTCTGGGGCGCGGCGACCGCGGCCTACCAGATCGAGGGAGCCGCCCACGTCGACGGGCGCACCGACTCGATCTGGGACGCGTTCGCCCGCGTCCCGGGGGCGGTCGTGGACGGCGACGACGGCGAGGTCGCGTGCGACCACTACCACCGCTACGCCGACGACGTGGCCCTCATGGCCGGCCTCGGCCTCGGCACCTACCGGTTCTCGACGTCGTGGTCGCGCGTGCGGCCCGACGGCGGGCCGGTGAACCCGAAGGGCATCGACTTCTACTCGCGCCTCGTGGACGAGCTGCTCGACCACGAGATCCTCCCCTGGGTCACGCTCTACCACTGGGACCTGCCCCAGGCCCTCGAGGAGCACGGCGGGTGGACCAACCGCGACACGGCGTACCGGTTCGCCGAGTACGCCGCCGACGTGCACGACGCGCTCGGCGACCGGGTCGGGGTGTGGACGACGCTCAACGAGCCGTGGTGCTCGTCGTTCCTCAGCTACACCGCCGGCGCGCACGCCCCCGGGCGCCGCTCGCGCGAGGCCGGTCTGTCGGCCGCGCACCACCTCATGCTGGGGCACGGGCTCGCGACGGCCGAGCTGCGCCGTCGGGCGCCGAGCGCGAACCTCGGGATCACGCTCAACCTCACCGTGACGGATCCCGTCGACCCCGCGGACGAGCGGGACCGCGACGCGGCCCGCCGCATCGACGCGCAGTTCAACCGGGTCTTCCTCGACCCGATCCTGCGCGGCGCGTACCCGGCGGACCTGCTCACGGACCTCGCCGAGGTCGGGCTCGACGGCGTCATCGACGACGTCGTGCACGACGGCGACCTGGCCGTGATCTCGACGCCGATCGACACCCTCGGCGTGAACTACTACCACGGCGAGGCCGTCTCCTACCAGACCCCGGACCGCGAGCTCCACGGCAGCGCGCCGGTCTCCCGGCCGACGTCCTCCCCGTACCCCGCCGCCGACGGCGTGCAGGTGCACCCGCGCCCGCTGCCCGTCACCGCGCAGGACTGGGAGGTGCAGCCCGAGGGCCTCGCACGCCTCCTCGTCCGCGTGCACGAGGAGTACACCGCCGAGCGCGGGATCGCGCTCTACGTGACCGAGAACGGTGCCGCGTACGACGACGTCGTCGCGGAGGACGGCTCGGTCGACGACCAGGACCGGCTCGCGTTCGTCGACCTGCACCTGCGGGCCATCCACGACGCGATCACGGCCGGTGTGGACGTGCGCGGGTACTTCGCGTGGTCGCTCCTCGACAACTACGAGTGGGCCTGGGGCTACTCCAAGCGGTTCGGTGTCGTCCGGGTCGACTACGAGACCCAGGAGCGCACCGTGAAGGCGTCGGGCAAGTGGTACGCCGACGTCGCGCGGGACGGCGTGATCCCGCCCCTGCCCGACGCGAGCCTCGCCGCGCTGAACCCGCCGTCCGACACGCAGGAATGACATCGGTTGTTCCCTGGACTCGGACGACGGGATGATGCACGGATGAGCACCGACCGCCAGACCACGGCACCGACCCTCGACGAGGTCGCGCTCGCCGCCGGCGTGTCACGCTCGACCGCGTCGCGCGCCATCAACGGCGGCGACCGCGTCTCCCCCGAGGCCCAGGCCGCGGTCGACGCCGCCGTCGCCCGGCTCGGCTACACGCCGAACCGGGCGGCGCGGTCGCTCGTGACCCGCCGGACGGGTTCGATCGCGCTCGTCATCCCCGAGCCCGACGGGCGCGTCCTCGCCGACCCGTTCCTCGCGGGCACGCTGCGCGGTGTCGGGCACGCGCTCGACCCGACGGACCTCCAGCTCGTGCTGCTCATCGCGCGCCCGGGCGAGCACGCGGGCCGGATCGCCCGGTATCTCAACGGTGGCCACGTCGACGGCGCGATCATCGCCTCCCACCACCAGGGCGACGAGCTCGAGAACGCGATCATGGCCGCGCACCTGCCGGCCGTCTTCATCGGCCGCCCCGCGGTCGAGGCCGAGTCGCTCGTCTACGTGGACGTCGACAACGTCGCGGCCGCCCGCCGCGCGACCCAGCGCCTGGTCGAGGCGGGCCGCACGCGCATCGCCACGATCGCCGGGCCGCTGGACATGTCCGTCGGCCACGACCGCCTCGAGGGCTGGCGCTCCGCTCTCGCCGACGCGGGGCTCGGGGTGACCGCGAGCGCCGACGGCGACTTCACGCTGACGGGCGGCGCGATCGCGATGCAGCGCCTGCTCGACGACCACCCCGACCTCGACGCCGTGTTCGCGGCGTCCGACCTCATGGCGCAGGGCGCGCTGCGGGTGCTCCAGTCCGCGGGCCGCAACGTGCCGGGCGACGTGTCCGTGATCGGCTTCGACGACCTCGGGGTGGCGGCCGCCACGACGCCGCCGCTCACCACGCTGCGCAATCCCGTCGAGCAGATGGCGCGGACCGCGACCAACGTCCTGCTCGACGAGCTCGAGGGCCGTGGCCGGGCGACCCGGCCGATCCTCTACCCGGCCGAGCTCGTGGAGCGCGCGTCCGTCTGACGCGCCGCCGCCACTCCCCCGGCGCCGCGACCGCTCCTGCCAGCGAACACGGCTCGCCCGCGTCGGTGGGACTCCCTACGCTCGCGGCATGGCACAGGAGCTGACCCGCCGGGACGTCGTCGCCTTCCGGACCCGTGCGCACGGCCTCGACGCCGCTCCCGGGTCGGTCCACGACCCGGACGTGCTCCGTGTCCTCGACCTCGGGGTCCAGGACACGGGCACCGACGGTGCGCTCTGGGCGCTCGTCGTCCGCGGGCTCGCGCTCGGTACCGACCCGTGGGACGGGCTCGCCCTAACCTGGACGCTGCGCGGGGCTCCCCACGCCTACCGGCGCCGGGACCTCGCGGCGGTCGCCGTCGCGACCGCTCCCCTCTCGCCCGACGACGCCGCCAAGCGCGTGCTCGACGCCGCCAAGCCCCTGAGGGAGGCCGGCGTCCCCGTGCTCGACTCGCTGCGTGAGATCGCGGCGCTCGAGCGGGGGATCGTCGACCGGCCGACCGTGAAGGGCGACCTGTCGACCCGGCTGACGGCCGGGCTCCGACCCGAGCAGCTCCGCTGGTGCAACCCGTGCCAGGCCACGCACTCGTGGGAGCTGCCGTTCCGGCTCGCGGCCCTCCAGGCGGGGCTCGAGCTCGAACCGGGCACCTCGCCGCCCGTGCTCCGCCGCGTCCCCGGGCTGGAGCCGCCGGGGTACGCGCACGCGGGCACCGACGCCGAGCCGCGGTTCGACGTCGTCCGGTCGTACCTGCGCGTGTTCGGCCCCGCGACGGTCCGCGAGGTCGCCGCCTACGTCGACGCTCCCGCCCGCGACGTCCAGGCCCGCTGGCCCGACGACGCCGTGGAGGTCGAGGTGACCGACGTCGAGCCGACGCTCCTGCGGGGGCGCGCCGAGCCGCGCTTCCTGCTCGCGGACGACCTCGCGGACGTGTCGCGGCGCGCGGACCCCGCGCAGGCCGACCGCGCCGTCCACCTGCTCGGGCCGTTCGACCCGTACCTGCAGCTCCGGGACCGCGCGACGCTCGTCCCCGACCCGGCCGCGCAGAAGGACCTGTGGCGCACGCTCGGCCGGCCCGGCGCCGTCGTCGCGGGCGGCGAGGTGCTCGGGACCTGGCGCCCGAGGACGTCCGGGAGACGGCTGAACGTCCACGTCGTGCCGTGGACGCCGCTCGACGCCGCCACGTGGGACCGCGTCGAGGCTGCCGCCGCGCGGCTCGCGGCACACCGCGGCGTGCCGCTGGCGGGCGTCGAGCGGGACTGACGGAGCGCCCGTCCCGCCCGACGCACGGGCTGCCGCGTCAGCGCGGCGACACGTGCCCGTACCGGTGTCGGGTGCGGCTCACGGCCTGCTCGCGGACGACCGCGAGGAGCTCGCGCTCCCCGCTCGCGACGACGGGCTGGTCCAGGACGGTCACGGCGCCGGCCTGCTGGGCGGCGGCCTCGCGCAGGCCGGGCGCTCCCCCGACGACCCGCACGCGCCCCGAGACCTCGCCCGACGCGACCCGCGCGGCGAACGCCTCGTGCGACTCGGGGGCGCCAGCGACGCTCGTCCCGCCGGGCGCGACGCTCACGACTGCCGGGACACCCGCCGTCCGGGCCGCGTGCAGCACGCGACGCACCTCGACGTCCTGTGCGCCGTCGCCGACGCGCACGGTCAGGACGTCGACCGGGCGGTACCGCAGGGCGTCCTCCTCTGCGCGCAGCGCCGACGGGTCGTGCCGGCGCGCGAACACCGTGTCCCACGCGCGCCGGTCGTCGCCCTCCGCCCAGGCGAGCCACGCCGCGGGCTCGGTCTCGCGCGGGGGCACGGGTCCGCCGTCGGCCGTGGTCCGGTCGACCCACGCCCCGAGCTGCCCGACGTAGTGCGGGCCGCCGGCCTTCGCCCCCGGCCCGACGACGCTCGCCTTCCACCCGCCGAACGGCTGCCGTCGCACGATCGCGCCCGTGATGTGGCGGTTCACGTAGACGTTCCCCGCCTCGACGCCGTCGAGCCAGCGCTCGACCTCGGTGTCGTCGAGCGAGTGGATGCCCGCTGTGAGGCCGAAGGTGACCGCGTTCTGCAGGTCGATCGCCTCGTCGAGCGTGGCCGCCGTCATCACGCCGAGGACGGGGCCGAAGCACTCGGTCCGGTGGAACCACGAGCCCGGTGCGACGCCCTCCTTGAGGCCGGGCGTCCAGAGGCGGTCGTCGTCGAGACGGCGGGGGCGCACGAGCCAGCGCTCGCCCTCGTCGAGGGTCGTCAGGGCGCGCAGCAGCTTGCCCTCCGCGGGCTCCGTGAGCGGACCCATGACGGTGCCGAGGTCCGTGGGGAGACCCACCGCGAGCGAGCCGACGGCGTCGACGAGCTGGCGGCGCAGCCGCGCGCCCGTCGGGGTCGAGCGGTCGCCCGCGGCGCCCACGAGGATCAGGAGCGACGCGGCCGAGCACTTCTGGCCCGCGTGTCCGAACGCCGAGCGGACGAGGTCCGCGACCGCGAGGTCGGGGTCCGCGGCCGGGGTCACGACGATCGCGTTCTTGCCGGACGTCTCGGCCAGCACGTCGCGGCCGGGCCGCCAGGAGGCGAAGAGCCGCGCCGTCTCGATCGAGCCCGTCAGCACGACGCGTGCCACGTCCGGGTGCGTCACCAGGCGGCGGCCGGGCGTCTCGGTGCCCTCGCCGTCGGCGACGCGGACGAGCTGCACGAGGTCGGGGTCGGCACCGCACTCCGTGAGCGCGGCGCGGACCGCGTCGACGACGACCTCGAAGCAGCGCGGCGTCGGGTGCGCGGGCTTCGCGATCACGGGCGAGCCGGCGGCGAGCGCCGCGAGGACGCCACCCGCGGGGATGGAGACGGGGAAGTTCCAGGGCGGGGTCACGAGCGTGACGCCTCGCGGCTCGAACGTCGCGCCCGGCACCGCGTCGGGGTGCGCCGGGTCGAGGCGCTCGGCCGAGCCGGCGTACCAGCGCGCGAAGTCGACCGCCTCGCTCACCTCGGGGTCGGCCTCCGCGACCGTCTTGCCGGGCTCGTGGACCATCGCCGCGACGAGGTCGGTGCGCGCCGCCTCGAGGTGCCGGGCGGCGGCGCGCAGGACGCGCGCCCGCTCCGAGGGAGGCGTCGCGGCCCAGCTCGGCGCGAGGCGGGTCGCGCGGGCCACGACCTCGTCGACCTGCGCCGTCGTCGTCAGGGGGACGGTGCGCGGGGCGCCCGCCGCCGCGGGGTCGCGCGCGACGATCTCCCCCGCCCACGCGCGCGACGCCTCGACCGCCGGGTCGGTGTCGGGGGCGTTCTCGAACTTGTCAGAAGCTGACGGCACTCCACTGCCGTGAGGTTCTGACACGTCGGGGGTGGGGCGGGGACGACGGCGCGGGGTCAGGTCCTCGGGCGTCGTCGCCGCGGCCCGGGCGACGGCGGCGCGGAACGCACGCTCCTGGCCGGCCAGCCCGCCCGACGGCGCGTCGTCGCCCGCGAACAGCGCGTGCAGGAAGTTCTGCGGGGCCGCGTTCTCGTCGAGGCGCCGCACGAGGTACGAGATCGCGACGTCGAAGTCCTCGTCGCGCACGACCGGCGCGTACAGGACGACCCGTCCTCCGTGGACGTTGCCCGGCTCGCGGTCGCGTGCGACCTCGTCGCGGACGGCGCGCGCCTCGCCGGGCGCCATGCCCTGCAGCATCTCGACGTCGAGCGCCTCCGTCACGCCGCGCGACCGCGCCAGCCCGACGGCGTACGCGACGTGGAACAGGTTGTGGCTCGCGCAGCCGATCCGGACGCCGTGGGTACGGGCGGGGTCGAGCGCGCGCACGAGGAGCCGGACATAGTTCGCGTCGGTCTCCTCCTTCGAGCCGTAGGGCGCGGGCTCCCAGTCGTGGAGCTCGGCCTCGACGTGCTCCATCGCGAGGTTCGCGCCCTTGACGAGGCGCACCTTGATCCGCGCTCCTCCCCGCTCGACGCGGCGCAGCGCGAAGGCCGTGAGCTCGTCGAGCGCGGCGACGGCGTCCGGCAGGTAGGCCTGCAGGACGATGCCCGCCTCGTACCCGAGCAGCTCGTCGCGCCCCAGCAGGTCCTCGAACACGGCGACCGTGAGGGCGAGGTCGCGGTACTCCTCCATGTCGAGGTTCACGAACGTCCCGGAGTCCCGCGCGGCCCGGAACAGCGGCAGCAGCCGCTCGACGACGCGCTCGCGCGACCCGTCGAGGTCCCACGTGACCAGCTGCGCGGCGACCGACGACACCTTGACCGACACGTAGTCGACGGACGGGCGCCGGACCAGCTCGACGGTCCGGTCGAGGCGTGCGCGGGCCTCGTCGTCGCCGAGGACGGCCTCGCCCAGCAGGTTGACGTTGAGGCCGAAGCCCTGCGCCCGGGTCCGGGCGAGGTGCTCGTCGAGCCCGGGGCCCGCGTCGGCGACGAGGTGCCCGACGAGCTGGCGGAGCCGGCGCCGGGCCGCCGGCACGACGACGCGCGGCGCGGTGGGCGCGAGCCGCGCCCCCGCCTGCAGGGCCCAGCGGTCGAGGGGGCCGAGGAAGCTCGAGCCCGTCTGCCCGACGCCGGACGCCAGCCCGCCCAGGCGGGCGAGCCCGCGCGCGGCGACGTCGAGGTCGAGGGGGCGGGCGACGTCGTCGACGAACCGGAGGGCGAGCTCGAGGCCCGCGGGGTCGGAGACGAGGGCGCCGAGACGGTCGGCGGTCCGCTGCTCGCGGCGGACCCCGCCGCCCGACTCGGCCCGCGCGAGCGCGAGCCACGACCGCGCGCGGCGGACGGCGTCGTCGACCAGGGGCGCCGCGGGCGCGGGGGCGGAGGCGGGTACGGGTGCGGTGGCGGCGGGCGTGGACGGGCGGCCGGGGGTGGGGTCGCCGTCGCGCCCTGCCGCGCGGCCAGGGGTGCGGCCGTCGGTGGGGAGCGTCATGCGCCCAGCGTGCCGCGTCGGGGTCGTCGCCGCACCCCCCGCGGCGCGACGCGCCGCGGGGCGGGAGAAGATGGAGTCATGGCAAGCACCCCCGCTCCGATCCCCACCGCGTCCCTCCCGGGCGGCGACATCCCGCTGCTCGGCATCGGCACGTGGCAGTCCACCGGCGACGACGCCTACCGCGCCGTCCTGCACGCGCTCGAGGCCGGCTACCGGCACGTCGACACCGCGACCGGGTACGGCAACCAGAACCAGGTCGGTCGCGCGCTCGCGGAGTCCGCGGTCGCCCGCGACGACGTCTTCGTCACCACCAAGCTCCCGCCGAGCCAGGCGCACCGCGTCCGCGAGACCCTCGAGGAGTCGCTCGACGAGCTCGGCACCGACCACCTCGACCTGTGGCTCATCCACTGGCCCGTCGACGGCGAGGCGCGCCCCGACGTCTGGGAGCAGTTCGTGGCCGCGCGCGACGAGGGCCTCGTCCGGTCCATCGGCGTGAGCAACTACTCGGTCGCGCAGATCGACGAGCTCGTCGCCGCGACCGGCGAGACGCCCGCGATCGACCAGATCCCGTGGAGCCCCACCGACTACGACGCGGACCTCGTCGCAGCGCTGCACGAGCGCGGCGTCGTCCTCGAGGGGTACTCCCCCTTCAAGCGCACCGACCTCGACGCGCCCGTGCTCGCCGAGATCGCGGCCGCGCACGGCGTGACGCCCACGCAGGTCGTCCTGCGCTGGCACCTCGACCACGGGTTCGTCGCGATCCCGAAGTCGATCCGGCCCGAGCGCATCGACGCCAACCTCGACGTCACGGGCTTCTCGCTCGACGCGGGCGAGCTCGCGCGCATCGACGCCCTCGGCGCCTGACGCCCTCGGGGCCCGACGACGCGCGCGGGACCGGCGGGTTCGCCCGCCGGCCCGCGCGTCGGACGTCCGGCCTACCCGCGCGGGGGCGATAGCGTGGACCCGAGCCGCACACCCCGCGGCGCGCCCCCGCGGCCCCGCCCCGACCGGGCTGGGCCGCACCACAGGCCTCAGGAGAAGCCGCAGAGATGATGACGACGACGTCACGCCCGTTCCGCTCCGCCAACCCCGCCCTCGACAACGCGCTCGGCCAGCTCGCCGGAGCCGTCGAGATCCTCGGGTACCACGCGGGCATCCACGAGACCCTCGCGACCCCGCGCCGCGAGATCAACGTCGCGGTCCCGCTGCGCCGCGACGACGGCACGGTCCAGGTGTTCCGCGGCCACCGTGTGCAGCACAACGTGTCCCGCGGCCCCGGCAAGGGCGGCCTGCGGTTCCACCCGAGCGTCGACATCGACGAGGTCCGCGCGCTCGCGATGCTCATGACCTGGAAGTGCGCGGTCGTCGACCTGCCGTACGGCGGCGCGAAGGGCGGCGTCGACATCGACCCGTCCGAGCACAGCGTGTCCGAGCTCGAGCGCGTCACCCGCCGCTACACGAGCGAGATCATGCCGCTCATCGGCCCGACGCAGGACATCATGGCGCCCGACATGGGCACCGGCGAACGCGAGATGGCGTGGGTCATGGACACCTACTCCGTCAACGTCGGGCACACCATCCCGGCCGTCGTCACCGGCAAGCCCCTGGCGATCGGCGGCTCGCGCGGCCGGGGCACCGCCACGGCGCGCGGCATCTACCACGTCGCCGACGCCGCGATGACGCACGCAGGTGACCGCCTCAAGGGCTCGCGCGTGGCCGTCCAGGGCTTCGGCAAGGTCGGCGCCAACGCCGCCAAGATCTTCGCCGACGAGGGCGCCGTCGTCACGCACGTGTCCGACGCCTTCGGCGCCGTCGTCAACGGCGACGGGCTCGACGTCGACGCGCTCCTCGAGCACGTCGCGTCCACCGGCTCCGTGGTCGGGTTCGATCTCGCCGACGCCGTCGACGGGGCCGCCGTGCTGACGGCCGACGTCGACCTGCTCGTCCCCGCGGCGATCGACTCGGTGATCACGGTCGACAACGCGTCCGACGTGAAGGCGCGCTACGTCGTCGAGGGTGCGAACGGGCCCACCACCCAGGACGCCGACACGATCCTCGGCAAGAACGGCGTGACCGTCGTGCCGGACATCCTCGCCAACGCGGGCGGCGTCATCGTGTCGTACTTCGAATGGGTCCAGGCCAACCAGACGTACTGGTGGACCGACGCCGAGATCGAGGACCGCCTCGCCGGGCGCATGCGGTCCGCCTACACCGAGGTCGCGCACCACGCGCACGACCACGACCTCACGCTCCGCGACGCGGCCCTCGTCATCGGCGTCCAGCGCGTCGCCGACGCGCACCGCCTGCGCGGCCTCTACCCCTGATCGGCGCGGCCGCGGCGCTCAGACGAGGCTGAAGCCCGCCGGGAGGGTGCCGCGGCCCAGGAGCGCGTCGACGACGACGTCCGCCTGGCCCGCGTCCACGGCCACCTCCGCGGCGAGCAGCGCGACGGCACGCAGGAGCGTCGTCGGGACGGTGAGCTCGAGGCCGAGCGCGCGGGCGAGGTCGCGGCTGTGCACCACGAACTCGAGCACGCGCGTGGGCAGGTAGTCGCGCACCCGGATGCCGCCGACGATGCTGGCCATGAGGTCGTCGGGCCCCGCGTCGGCGAGGCGCGCCAGCGTGCGGTCCCGCAGGTCGCCGACGGCGGCCAGGGGGTCGTCGCCGAGCGCGCGACCGGCGGCGCGTGCCCGCTCGTCGATCGCGCCCGGGTCGCTCGACGCGAGCACGGCGGTCGTCGCGACGTAGTACGCGGACGCCGACCCGACCGCGGCCGACGCCGGCCGCTCGTCGAGGTAGGTCAGCACCGTCACGAACGACCGGCTCGTGTGCCCGACGAGGTCGCGGACGTCCCACGCGCCGAGCGCCGGACGCTGCCAGGCGTCGTCGGGCACGCGGGCCACGAGCCCGACGAACAGCGCCCCGGCCTCCTCGTAGAACGCGTCGCGCACGGCTCAGGCACCCGTCGCTGCCGGGAGCGGCGTCGCCGCGTACTGCGACCAGCTGCCCGCGTAGAGCCGCGCGCGGCCGAGCCCCACGTGCTCGAGCGCGAGCAGCGTGTGGCACGCGGTCACCCCGGAGCCGCACATCGAGACGACCTCGCCCGCCTCCACGGCGTCGGCCGTCACGCCGGCCGCCGCGAACCGGTCCCGCAGCGCGCCCACGGGGAGCAGGTGCCCGCGCTCGTCCACGTTCTCGCGGCACGGCACGCTCACCGCGCCCGGCACGTGCCCGACGCGCGGGTCGACGTCCGCTCCCTCGCCCCGGAAGCGCTCGGCGGGCCGCGCGTCGAGGACGACGGTCGCGTCGTCGCGCGTGCCCGGTGCGACCTCGTCGATGGTCACGAGGAGGTCCGCCGGCCACGACCGCGGGGTGAACGTCGCGGGCTCGCGCGCGACGACGTCCGTCGTGACGCCGCCCGCCCACGCCCGGACCTCGGGCGCGAAGAACCCGCCGTCGAGGAGCGCGGCGTCGTGCCCGAGGGCGCGCAGCAACCACACGAGGCGGGCCGCGATGACGCCGCCCGCGTCGTCGTACGCGACGACGGTCGTGCCGTCGCCGATGCCGAACGAGCCCATGCCTCGCGCGAACACGTCGGGGTGCGGCAGCGGGTGGCGGCCGTCGGCCGCGGTGGCGGGGCCCGCGAGCCACGCGTCGAGGTCCACGTACACCGCTCCCGGCAGGTGCCCCTCCGCGTAAGCGGCGTGGGCGGCGCTGCCGTCGGGGTCCGTGAGGTACCAGCGCACGTCCGCCAGGACGACGTGCGGACCCGCCCCACCGCCGGGCGCGTGCGTGGCGAGCCAGGCCGCGTCGACGACGGGCGGGATGCGAGGGGCGACAGGCGGGGTCACGCTCCGACCCTAGCGCTCACCCCCTCTCCCGTGAGTGCGTACTTTTTGCGCGACACGCCGGGAGTGTCGCGCACAAAGTACGCACTCACGGGGGCGGGTGGAGCGGTGGGTGGGTGGGGGCCGGGCCTCGCGCGTCGGGTAGCCTGAGACATCAGGTCATCAGACAAGTTGTCGTCCCGTCCCGGAGGTCTCCGTGCCGCTCCAGCGCGCGTCGCTCGCCGACCAGGCCGCCGACGTCCTCGCCGACCGCATCGCCGCGGGCGAGTGGCCCGTCGGGAGTCCCCTGCCGGGCGAGCACGCCCTCGCCGCCGAGCTCGGCGTCGGGCGCTCGACCGTCCGCGAGGCGGTGCGCGCGCTGACGTCGCGTGGGCTGGTCCGGGCGCGGCAGGGCGCCGGGGTGTTCGTGACCGCGACCACGCCGACCCCCGACTGGGACGACCTGCTCGTGCGCACCCGGGTGGCGGACGTCGTCGAGGCGCGCGTCGCGATCGAGGTCCAGGCCGCGCGCCTCGCGGCCGCGCGGCGGACCCCGGCCGACCTCGGAGCGCTGCGGGCAGCGCTCGTCGCCCGCCGCGAGGTCGAGCGTGCGACCGGCCCCGGGTCCGACGACGGGCCCTACGTCGACGCGGACCTGCGGTTCCACGCCGCGGTCGTCGAGGCGTCGCACAACCCGGTGCTCGTCGAGCTGTTCGCGGCGTTCGCGCCCCGCGTGCGCACCGCCATGCTGGAGCTGCTCGCACTCGCCGGCGCCGGGTCGCCGCACCACCACGACCAGGACGCGCACGTCGCGATCGTCCGCGCGGTCGAGGATCGCGAGCCCGACGTCGCGGCCGCGGCGGCGTCCGAGCACCTGCACGGGGTCCTGGACGCGCTCGCCGGGCCTTCCTCGTCGGCGGCTCCCGGCGGCGCCGGCGCCGCCGACCCCGAGCCCATCCCCGAGCCCGACCTCGACCCCGACCCCGAGGAGACCCGGTGAACGACGCCGTCCTGCGCCTCGACCACGTGTTCGTGGTCCGCACGGCCAACGTCCTGCTCGACGACGTGACCCTCGAGGTCCGCGCGGGCGAGCACTGGGCGCTCCTCGGCCCGAACGGCGCAGGCAAGTCGACGATGCTCGGGCTCGTCGGCGCCCAGACGCACCCGACGCGCGGCACGGTCGACGTGCTGGGCCACCGCATCGGGCGCGTCGAGCTGCAGGCGCTGCGCCGCGAGATCGGGCACGTGGACCCGCGCCACCCCGTGCGCGGCCCGCTGACCGTCGAGGAGGTCGTGCTCACCGGCCTCACGGGCACGAACCTCACGATGCTGCGCTGGGAGCCGTCCGACGAGCAGCGCGCGCACGTGCGGGCGCTGGTCGACCAGCTCGGCCTGGGCAGCAAGGCGGACCGCCCGTGGGCCGTCCTGTCGCAGGGCGAGCGAGGCCGGGCGCTCATCGCCCGCGCCCTGGTCAACGAGCCGCGGCTCCTGCTGCTCGACGAGCCCGCGACCGGTCTCGACGTCGCCGCGCGCGAGCAACTCCTCGAGACGGTGGACCACCTGCACACCCTCTGGCCCGACCTGACCTCCGTCCTGGTGACCCACCACCTGGAGGAGCTCCCGGTCACGACGACGCACGCGGCGCTGCTGCGTCAGGGTCGCCTGGTCGCGGTGGGCGCGGCCGACGACGTCCTCACGACCGAGCAGGTGAGCGCGACCTTCGACCACCCCATCCGGATCGCGCGCGAGCACGGCCGGTGGCGTGCGTCGTCGGGCAGGACGGCCCTCCCCACCTCCTGAGAGCTCACCCCCCGACCCCGCGAAGTACCCCGGCATCCGGGGTACTTCGCGAAGTACCCCGGATGCCGGGGTA